>JBIQML010000512.1:0-3950 GCA_044463405.1 Nakamurella lactea
CGTGACGCAGTTCGCCCACCGTGGTCATGAAGGTTTCACTCGATCCCAGCCGTGTGAGCGTCAGTCGCACCGGCGCCCGCAGACTTTCATACCTGTCAGTGATCGCACGCAGTGCCGACTCTTGGTCGTAGTCGACCGCTGGCTGCGCAAACGACTGTTCGGCCAGGTCCGATGACGGCTCGGGGTCGCACGGGACTTCGGGCGCGAGATAGCCCCGATCGAGTTGGCGCAACTCGTCGAAAAAGGGCTCCCTGTGGACATCAGCGAGTTCATCGTAGGGCCGGACGCAGGCCAGCATGTGCGGTAGACCGCGCTCGAAGGTCCGATCCATCACCGCACTGAAGGCCGGGCGACTCAGAAGCGATTGAGTCGCGATCGCCCGCATGGCCGCGATTGTGACCTCGAGTTGGCCCGCGTCGACGTCGAGGACGTCGCCCCGTGTGAGGGTGACGAGGTGGGCGCCTTCGTGTCGGTCATGCCCGGCCACAAACACTTCCTCACTTGGCACCTGTTCGGCGACCTCGACCTCGACCATGATTGGGCCGGGAATCAGCAGCAGGTCCTCGTCTGTGAGGTCAGCCAGCGCGATCTGGGTCGCGGCGACGAATCGCTCGGCAGCCAACACGTGGACTCGGTCATTCGTAGTCTCGACCGTCCAAACGTTTCCCAGGGCGTTCCAGATGTAGCGACGGGTAGGTCCCGCATCCGAGAAGGGGCGGCCCAGTCCGCCATGGTCCGCTTGGGCTGCGGTGCGAGCCTCAGTTTCGTGTTCTACGGAGTCGACGGTTGCCAGCATTCGATCGGTGATGACGTTGAGCTTGGTCGACTCGATCACCGGTTCGATCAGGTGAAGGAACTCGACGCGTAGCGCCCGCGCTGTACGGAGGATGAAGCACTGGTCGACGAGCATGTTCTGGAAGTACGGGTAGCGCTCGTGGCTCCACGGGTCGCTCGCGAGCGCTGCTTGCGCCCAGATTCCGATGCGGAAGGCCTGGGTGGCGGTCAGCCATTGACCGGCGAGGTGCTCGCAGGTGGCAGCGACCATGAATCCTCGGGCCATCAGAATTGCGAGGTCGGGATCGCCGCTGGCTCGAGCGACGCTGGCGGCGCTCATGGCGTACTGCTTGGCGGCAATCGGGAGGCGCAGATCGTAGTACACGCGGGCGGCCAAGAGCATCATGATGGCGGCGCCTTCGGCGGATTCGCCGCGCAGCCAGTCCATCTTCGCAGTGTGAATCTCTCGCAGAGCCTTGATCGGTCGCTCGGCATCGAGCAGCGCGATCGCGCGGGACTGTGCTCGGCCGCCAGCCGTTGCGAGGCCGGCGCGCTCGGCAGTCGCGTCGTCCAGCGCCTGCCGCACCACTGGATAGTCGGCGTGATCGACCAGAAGCGGCGCCGTCATGTCAAAGATCATCGTGAGCTCGTTGATCGGGACGAGAGGCGTCGACGGCAGAAGAGTCGCAAGTTCGTCCAGACAGCGCATGCCCTTGTCCAGATCGCGAATACTGCCGTCGACCGGGATTGACGGCAACGTGAGGCCGTTGTGCTTCGCCTGGTTCAGGGACCGGTAGATCTCGCCGAGGTCGGGCGCGGTGTCGGGACCTGCTTCACGCGTGACGTCGTCGATCAGGCTGGCAGGCCCGAGGGCCAGGACGGCGGCCGCGCACAGCAGTCGTGCGCGCGCGTTCGGACCGTCCGCGTTCGCGAGCATCCGGTCGACCGTGTCGTCGAGGCTGGTAAGCCAAGTGTCCAGCTCGTCTGCCCCGATCTGGGTCAGTCCGCGAGCCTGCATGTATTCGATGACCCTCAACAGGGTGATGGAGTCGACGATGACGCCTGGATCGGGTTCTTCGTGCTGTTGGCGGGCGAACAGGTTCCGGAGCACAGGATCGACCGGCAGCAGCGTGGACATTCCGAAGGCGGTCGCGATGATGAGTTCGTATTCGATACGGCTCAGCAGCGCCGAGTCGACTTTCGTCGAATCGTCGGCCGCCGCGTCTCGCAGGCTCCGCGCGGCCGCGATCCAGTCGGGCAGATCGGCGCGGGCTTCGATGTTGAACGCGGAGAACCGCAAACCTTCGCGCAGGTCCACAAGCTCGCCGACCGTGCCGGCAAGCTCTTTCGGGCCTCGCCACTGTGTTCGATCCTGTAGGTACCAGTCCGGTAGCGCGGCCTCTGTCTCTGGTCTCTCGGGCACAAGCGATGACGGAAGGTGCAGGTAGTCGACGGCCAGATAGAAGAGGTCGTGCGCAGAGAGTTCGTCGGCGATCGCCTGCGCGTCCCAGATGTCGAGCGCGATCGAATGGATCTCGCGCGCGTGTTTCTGGAGTTCGTGGCGTTTGGAGACGTTCACGGGACTGACCGTGAAGTAGATGACCCTGTCGACTGGGGCGCTGTCGGTGGAGATCTTGGCGAGGTCGCTGCGAATCTTTGTCGGGATGTCGTCGCGTTGCGTAGTCACCGCGATCACCACATTCTCCTCGGTCGCGAGCGCGGTGAACAACGAGGTGCCTGGCAGGTCGGAGGCGATGACGCTCCAGTAACTCTCGCCATCACGCCCATCATCGCCGCCAGCTGCCACCGGCCCGGTAGCCGGCATCACATTGCTGACGATGCGCCGTCGAGTCACCCCTAGGCACAACTGGCTCTTCGTACTTCCGGTGGGAGCGTGGTGTGAGCGACTCGCGGGGGTGAGTTGACCGGGAACGAGGTCGAGGCCTTCACAAGATCGGTAGCGACCAAGCTGCCCGATCAAGAAGGCCTCGACGATGTCCCAGCCTACGGCGTTGCCGACTGTCCACTGCTGCTCCGACTCGCGCTACTGCACCCGCTGCGACCGGCTGGTCGGGCTGGACGGCTTCCACGTGATCGACGTGCGTGAACACGCCGGGAAGCGCGGCCCGTGGCTTCGGGTGGTGATCGAGTCCCCGCCCGGTCTGCGGGGCTGCCCGGAGTGCGGCGCGGTGGCCCACAGCCACGGCCGCCGGGCCGTGCACCTGATCGACACGCCGTGCTTCGGCCGTCCGGTGCAACTGGTGTGGCGCAAACGCACCTGGCGCTGCCCCGTCGGTGCCTGCGGCAGGTCATTCACCGAGCAGCATGACGATCTGGCCGAACCCCGGGCACTGTTGACCAGCAGGGCCTGCTGGTGGGCCATCGACCAGGTGCGCCGCGAGCACGCCACGATCGCCGGGATCGCCCGTCAGCTGGGCACGACCTGGCGCACCGTGTGGACCTCGATCGCGCCGCTGCTGCAGGCCATGGCCGATGACGAGTCCCGCTTCGACGGCGTGACCACCTTAGGGGTCGACGAGCACATCTGGCACCACGTATCCACTAAGCCCATCGAGCGGGGCGGCCGAGGACCGAAGGAACTGACCGGCATGGTCGACCTGTCCCGCGACGCGGCCGGCAAGGTGCGGGCCCGGCTGCTGGACCTGGTGCCCGGCCGCACCGGCGCCGCCTACGCCGACTGGCTCGCCGCCCGCAACCAGGCGTTCCGGGACCAGATTCAAGTGGCCACCCTCGATCCGTTCCGCGGCTACAAGAACGCCATCGACGACCAGCTCGACGACGCGGTCGCGGTCCTGGACGCCTTCCACGTGGTCAAGCTCGGCACCGCCGCGGTGGACGAAGTCCGTCGCCGAGTCCAGCAGGACACCCTCGGGCACCGCGGCCACAAGGGCGACCCGCTCTACGGGATCCGCACCATCCTGCGCTCCGGCGCCGAAAAGCTCACCGACCGGCAAAAGGCCCGCCTACAACGAGCCATCACCGCCGACGAACGGCACGAGGAGGTGTTCATCGCCTGGCAGTGCGCCCAACAACTCCGGGCCGCCTACCGCACCGACAACCTCGCCGCCGGCCGGCGGATCGCCGAGAAGATCCTGGCATCGTTCCCCACCTGCCCGATCCCCGAAATGCGCCGACTCGGCCGCACTTTGCGACAG
>JBIQML010000513.1:0-3944 GCA_044463405.1 Nakamurella lactea
CCTGGGCGATGCCCGACCTGGAGCCGGTGTACAAGGTGACGATCATGCCGCGCGGACGCACCGGCGGGCACGCCCTGGTGGTCCCGGAGGACGACAAGAACCTGATGACCCGGTCGGAGATGATCGCCCGGCTGGTGATGGCGCTGGGTGGCCGGGCCGCCGAGGAACTGGTATTCGCCGAGCCCACCACCGGCGCGTCCTCGGACATCGCGATGGCCACCAAGATCGCCCGCTCCATGGTCACCGAATACGGCATGAGCGCCAAGCTGGGTGCGGTGAAGTACGGCAGCGGTGACGACGAGCCGTTCCTGGGCCGAACCTACGGGCACCAGGCCGAGTACTCGATCGAGGCCGCGCGGGAGATCGACGAGGAGATCCGCGCGCTGATCGAGGCCGCGCACACCGAGGCGTGGGCGGTGCTGAACACCAACCGGGACGTGCTGGACGCCCTGGCAGGCAAGCTGCTGGAGAAGGAGACCGTCGAGCGCAAGGAGCTCGAGGTGATCTTCGCCGACGTCACCAAGCGCCCGCGGATCACCGCGTTCGACGAGTTCGGCACCCGGCTGCCATCGGACCGGCCGCCGATCAAGACCCCCGGCGAACTGGCGATCGAGCGCGGCGAGCCGTGGCCGCCACCGGAGCCGCCGCGCAAGCCCCGGGGAGCGGCCGCCAACCAGCCGGTCCCGGTGGGCGCGCCGTATCCGGGTCAGCAGTACCCGGGCACGCCGCCCTCCGGGCAGTCCGGGTCTGGAGCGCAACAGGGGCCTCCGTCCGGGTACGCGCCCCCGCCGTCCTGGACCGGTGGAGTGTTGCCCGGACCGATGCGCGAGTGGAACCAGGACGGCACACAGCAGGGTGCTCAGCCCCCGCCGCCGAACGGCGGTCACAGCAACGGCCGGACGACCGGCAACGGTTCGGCGGGCAACGGTGCGCCGCATCCGGGTACCGGGCCGCAGACACCCGCCGGCGGCGCCGCCCCGGCTCCCGGGCAGGGCTCCCCGCCGCCCGGTCAGCCGTACCCGGGCCAGCCGTACCCGGGCCAGCCGTACCCGGGCCAGCCGTACTCAGGCCAGCCGTACCCGGGGCAGGCGTACTCAGGCCAGCCGTACCCGGGCCAGCCGTACCCAGGGCAGCCCGGCAACAACGGCTATGGGCCCTCGTCCGGCGGCTCGCACGCAACCGGCCGGCACGGGATCCCGTCCGACGGGGTTCCGGGGAACTCGCCGGACGGGAGGCACGGCCCCGACCAGGGGGCCGTGCCGGGCGATCCGTGGGCGCCTCCGGAAGAGCCTCGCCGGTGACGGTCGGGTCGACCGTGTCCACCGGGCCCACCGGGGACGGCTCGGTGAATGGGGGGTCCGGCCCGTCCGCGAACGGCGGATTCGACCACGCCAGGGCGGAGGCCGCGGTCCGCGAGTTGCTGATCGCGGTCGGCGAGGACCCGAACCGGGAGGGCCTGCAGGCCACCCCGAGCCGGGTGGCGCGCGCCCTGGCGGAGCAGTTCTCGGGCCTGCACGAGGACCCGGACGTGGTGCTGGACACCTCCTTCGACGAGGATCACGCCGAGATGGTGCTGGTCCGGGACATCGAGATGTACTCGACCTGTGAGCACCACCTGGTGCCGTTCTTCGGCAAGGCGCACGTCGGCTACATCCCGGGCCGTGACGGACGGGTCACCGGCCTGTCCAAGCTGGCCCGCCTGGTGGACGGGTACGCCCGCCGACCGCAGGTGCAGGAGCGGCTGACCACGCAGATCGCGGACGCGCTGGTGCGCCGCCTGGACCCGGCCGGGGTGATCGTGGTGATCGAGGCCGAGCACCTGTGCATGGCCATGCGCGGCGTGCGCAAACCCGGGGCGGTGACGACGACCTCGGCGGTCCGCGGAATCTTCCAGTCCCAGGCGCGCACCCGGGCGGAGGCGATGAGCCTGATCACGGGCCGGTGATCGGCATGGGCAGCCTGCGCAACACCGGCGCGAGACAGCGGAACGGCAGTGACGCTGACGTCCGAGTCGCAGGTCCGGGGAGCGGAGCGCCCAGCGAGAGCATCGGCACGGGTGCACCGCTGGTCCCGGCGTTCGGCCCTCGGCCGTGGGTGCTGGGGGTCCTGAACGTCACCCCCGACTCGTTCTCCGACGGCGGGCTGTGGGCGGACACCGACTCGGCCATCGCCCGGGGACTGCAGCTGACCGCGGACGGCGCCGACATCGTGGACGTGGGCGGCGAGTCCACGCGGCCCGGCGCGCACCGGGTGGATGCCGACACCGAGCGGGCCAGGGTGCTGCCGGTGATCGCCGCGCTGACCGGGCAGGGCGTGCGGTGCTCGGTGGACACCACCCGTGCCACGGTGGCCCGGGCGGCGCTGGCGGCCGGCGCGGTGATCGTCAACGACGTGTCCGGCGGCATGGCCGATCCGGGCATGGCCACGGTGCTCGCCGACACCGGTGCGCCGTGGATCCTGATGCACTGGCGCGGCCCCAGCGACATCATGAACTCCCTGGCGAACTACCGGGACGTGACCGCGGACGTGCGGACCGAACTGCTGGCCCGGGTGGACGCGGCGCTGGCGGCCGGGGTGGACGAGCGCAGCCTGATCATCGACCCCGGGCTGGGCTTCGCCAAGGACGCCGGGCACAACTGGGATCTGCTGAGGCACCTCGAGGCGTTGGTCGATCTGGGGCTGCCGGTGCTGATCGGCGCCTCCCGCAAGCGATTCCTCGGCACGCTGCTGACCGATGCCGACGGCACGCCGCGGGCGCCCTCGGGCCGGGACGCGGCCACCGCCGCGATCAGCCTGCTGGCCGCCCAGCACGGGGTCTGGGGGGTGCGGGTGCACGAGCCACGGCCCAGCCTGGACGCGTTCGCGGTCTGGCAGGCCGGCCGGGTCGACCCGGCGAGCGCCACCGGCGGCGGGCCCGATGCCAGGATCCCGGCACCCGGCCCGCTGGTGCAGGCCGCCGGCGAGCATGCTGGAGCCGCGTACCACCTCGGTCGCCTGCACCGGAGCATCCATGGCTGATCGCATCACCCTGACCGGGCTGACCGTCCGCGGCCGGCACGGCGTCTTCGAGCACGAGAAGCGGGACGGCCAGGACTTCGTCACCGACATCACGCTGTGGCTGGACCTGACCGCGGCCGCCGCCGGCGACGACCTGACGGCCACCGTGCACTATGGGGAACTGGCCGAACTGGCGGCCGGCGTCGTCGGCGGACCGCCGCGGGACCTGATCGAGACCGTCGCGGCGGAGATCGCCGACGCGGTGATGGACCGCTGGCCGGTGTACGCGGTGGAGGTGACGATCCACAAGCCGAACGCCCCCATACCGCTGGACTTCGCCGATGTCGCGGTGACGATCCGGCGGTCGGTCACCGGGGGACGGGCGCGCAAGGTGGCGGCGCTGCGCCAGCACATCCTCGACGAGCAGGCGGGGGGAGCGTGAGCGAGGGGGCAGAGCCCAGCGCACCGTCGGGTGCCGGGACCCGCGCGGTGCTGTCGCTCGGCTCCAACCTGGGCGACCCGTGGGCGCGGCTGACCGCCGCGGTCCACGGCCTCGCCCCGCACCTGCGCGCGGTGTCCTCGGTGTACCGCACCCCGCCGTGGGGTCCGGTGCCGCAGGACGACTTCCTCAACCTGATCGCCATCGTCGCCGACCCGCACGCCGGCCCGAGGGACTGGCTGCTGCGCTGCCGGCACCTGGAGCGGGAGGCGAACCGGGTGCGGGACGTGCGATGGGGCCCCCGCACGCTGGACGTCGACGTGGTGGCGGTGACGATGCTGCCGGACGGCGGCGACCCGGACGGCGACGGCCCGCCCGTGCTGTCCGACGATCCGGAACTGACGCTGCCGCATCCCCGGGCGGCCGAGCGCGCCTTCGTGCTACTGCCCTGGTCCGAGGTGGAGCCCGGCGCGGTGCTGCCGGGGCGCGGCCCGATCGCCGACCTGCT
>JBIQML010000514.1:0-3940 GCA_044463405.1 Nakamurella lactea
CGGGTTCGGGGTTCGAGTCCCTGATGGCGCACTCAGTCGCCGTCGGCCACCATTCACGGCCTGGCGCGCGAACGGTCGCCCTCAACCCTTCGGCGTCGATTTCAGGCAACTCCCACGCCGCACAGGTCCGTTCGGTCAACACCGCTAGCTCGGCATCCACGCCGTGCTGCGTGGCGACCAGGTAGTCCAACTCGGCCGGCCAATAGGGAGAGCGGATGTGGTGCCACCGGTGGCGGTGCTGGCCAGGTTTCCGGACGGACCAACCCTTGGCCGAAGACGGATGTTGCGGGTCCCCCCGGCATCACCCCTCGGCGCGACCCAGGCGCCAGTAGCCCATGAACGCCACGTCCTTCCGGTCCAGGCCGCACGGCCCGACCAGGTGCCGCCGGATGGTCCTGACCGCGGACGCCTCGCCGGCCACCCAGGCCCGGATTCCGTCACCGCCGTCCGGTGACGGGACCTCCCAGGCCAGCTCGTCCCAGCGGTCGGGGTCGCTCACATCTGCCGATCGCCGCTCCCGGCCAGGATCACCGGGCCGCCAGCGCAGCGCCGCCTGTGTCATCGCGGCGCCGTTCGCCGCGGCCCCGCGGGGCAGCCAGTCGACGCGCACGCCGCCCGGTGCCGCCAGGTCCAGCGCGTCCGCCGGCTCCGGCACCTCGATCAGCACCGTGCCGGTGGCCCGCTCCGGGAGCCGCTGCAGGATGCCCGCGATGGCGGGCAGCGCGGTCTCGTCCCCCACGATCAGCAGATCGTCGGTGACGTCGGTGACGAACTCCAGGCCGCCGTGCGGGCCCTCGTACCGCGCGTCCGGGCCCAGCAGTGCCGCCTCGAAGGCTGCCAGCCGGGCGCCGTCGGCCGGCAGTCGGGACGCCCACGCGGACGCCGGTCCCGCCACCCCGTGCAGCACCAGGTCGACGTCGACCTCGGTGTCGTCAGCACCTGGCGAGCGCACCGCCCGCACCGTGTAGGTGCGTACCACCGGCCGGGTCGCCTCCGGCATCTGCCGCAGCCGGGTGTACCAGTCGGCGCCGTCGGACAGCCCGCTCAGGTCGCCGCCGACGGGCGGCAGGATCAGCTTGATCCGCTGGTCGTAGCCGTTGTCGGCGAAGTGCCGCAGCGTCGCCGAGCCGACCGGGGCGCCGGGGTCGGTGCCGAAGCTCACCCGCACCAGGTGCGGGCTCAGACTGGTCACCCGCACCGGCCGCACCCGGAACACCGACCACGGCCGCTGCTCCGCCGTCGGTGGGACGCCCGGCCGAGCGTCGGCGGTACGGGTCGTGGTCGAGCTAGTCACGGGTCCTCCACAGCAGGTAGACGAAGTACGGCGCGCCGATCACCGCGGCGATCAGCCCGGCCGGCAGTTGTTCGGGATGGATCACGGTGCGGCCCACGGTGTCCCCGACGCTGACCAGCACGCCGCCGAGCAGCACCGCGACCGGGATCACCCTGCCGTGCCTGGCACCGACCAGGGCGCGGGCGCAGTGCGGGGCCACCAGCCCCACGAACGAGATGACGCCGACCGCGCACACCGACGCGGCGGTCAGGATCGCCGCGCCGGCCAGGTGCAGCAGGCGGGTGCGTTCCAGTTCCACCCCCAGCAGCTGGGGCACGTCGTCGTCCAGCGCCAGCAGGTCCAGCCGCCGCCGGGCGGCGATCATCATCGGCACCAGCAGCGCCAGCGCCGCCGCGACCGGCAGGATCTGACCGAAGGTCCGGCCGTAGGTGGAGCCGGACAGCCAGGTGATGGCCCGCACCTTGTTCCACGGATCGGTGAGCACGATCAGCATCGCGATCAGCGCGGTGCCGCCGGCCGAGACGCCGATGCCGACCAGCACCAGCCGCCCGGAGTCCAGCCCGCCGCGCCGGGCCAGCAGGTAGACCACGGCGAAAGCGCCGAACGCGCCGATGGCCGCGGCGCCGGCCATGGTCCAGATCCCGGCGTTGGGTACCAGCGTGATGGTCAGCACCGCCCCCAGCCCGGCGCCGGCGCTGATGCCCAGCAGCCCCGGCTCGGCCAGCGGGTTGCGGCACACGGCCTGCACGGTGGTTCCGGCGGCGGCCAGCGCGGCGCCGGCCAGGAAGGCCGCCAGCACCCGCGGCACGCGCTCGTCCAGGGTGGCCGTCAGGCTCCACCCGGACAGGCCCCGCAGCCAGTTGGCCACGTCCCCGAGCAGCACCAGCCGCCCGCCGAACAGCAGCCCCACCAGCAGCGCGCCGACCGCCAGCACCACCGCCGACGCGAGCATGATCGCGAACCGGCGGGGTGAGGCGGTGGCCACCGAACCGGTGCTGCGCACGGACCGGGTGGCGGCCATGCGCCGGGCGACCACGATCAGCAGCACCGCACCGAAGATCGACGTCACCACGCCGGTGGGCACGTTCACGCCGGCGGTGGCGCCGAACAGCGCGCGCAGCGCGACGTCCGCTCCGATCACCATGCCCGCCCCGGCGATCGCCGCCGCCGGGTAGCGCAGCCGGTGCCGGGCCAGCCCCGGCGCCCAGCGCACCAGCATGGTCACGATCGCCGGGGCGAACAGGCCGACGAACCCGATCGGACCGGCCAGCGTCACCGCGCAGGAGGCCAGCAGCACCGCGAGCACCAGCACGATCACCCGCACCCGGCCGACGTGCACGCCCAGCAGGCTCGCCGTGTCGTCACCCAGCGCCAGCAGGTCCATCCGCCGGGACAGCACGAGGAGGCCGGCGATCCCGATCGCGATCACCGGCAGCACCTGCACGGCGGTGTTCAGGTTGACCTGCAGCAGGCTGCCGCTCCCCCACGCGAACAGCCCGCTGGTCTCCTGCTGGAACAGGATCTTCAGTGCCCCGGTGACGGCGCCCAGCGCCAGGGCCAGCGCGGTACCGGCCAGCACCAGCCGCGCGGAGCTGCCGCTGCCGCCCAGCAGCACCACGATCGCGGCCGCCACCAGGCCGCCGGCGAAGGCGATCAGGGCGCCGAGCGCGCCGGGCAGCGAGATCCCGAGCACCGCCGACACCGCCACGGCGAGTTCGGCCCCGGCGTTGACGGCCAGGGTGTCCGGGGAGGCAAGCGGGTTGCGGGCCAGCGACTGCATGGCCACCCCGGCGATGCCGAGCACCAGGCCGACCAGCAGGCCGGTCACCAGCCGCGGAACGCGGGAGCCGGACAGGATGGCGCCGACCAGCCGGCGGCTGTCCGGGTCCGAGCTGCCGGTCAGGTAGCCGACGAGCTGGCCCAGGGTTAGCGCGGAGGTGCCCTGGGTCAGGTGGATCACGGCGAGCACCAGCACGACCAGCAGGCCTAGCCCGAGCAGCAGGCCCACCCGGCGGCCACCGCCGGCGGGAAGCGGCGGTGACGGGAGTCCCGTCACCGCCCGCGTCCCGTCTTGCCCGACCTCGGCGTGCCCGCCCTGATGGGCGACCGGGCGGATGCCCGTCACCACCGCCGCCCCGCTGCCGGGTCGACGGGCCGGTGGGGGCGCCGCATGTTCACCGTCAGCCGGTGTAGGCCGCGACGATCTGGTGCACCACGAACTCCACCGACGCCGGGCCGCCGAAGGTCCAGGTTCCCTTGTCCAGCTTGGTGAGCTGGTGCTTCTGCACGAACGGCAGCGACATCCAGATCGGGTTCTTGGCCAGGCCGTCGGCGAACACGTCCTCCTCGGAGGCGCTGTAGAACAGGTGCAGGTCGGGGTCGGTCATGCCGGCCAGCCCCTCGACGTCGGTCTGCCCGAGGCCCCACTGCTTGTCCCCCGCCTTGGTCCAGGCGTTGTGCAACCCGAGCGCCTCGGCGATGTCGGACATCTGAGATCCCTTGGCGAACATGCGGATCGCCACGGTGGAGCCCTGCATCCAGCCATCGGCGATCAGGAACGGCGTGCCGTCGGCACCGGCCTTGGCGATGGCGGACGTGCCGTCCGCGATCACCATGTATCCCCGCGACATCGAGAAGTGCCCACGC
>JBIQML010000515.1:0-3931 GCA_044463405.1 Nakamurella lactea
CGACCACCGTGACGGCGATCGAATAGATCTGCCCGGCGGGCCCGGCTGCCGTACTGGGAGCGGCCGGCGCGCCGGTTGCGGCGGCGTCCACGGACTCGGCGGACGCATCGGCCGCCCCGGCCACGGACTCGGCGCTGTCGATAGGGCCGGATCCATCAGCAGCCGGAGCGGCCGTCGTCGGCGCCGCAGGCGCGGCGTTCGAAACCAGCGTGGGCGCCGCCGGGGTGATGCTGGCGAGAATCACGCCGGTCTCGGCCGCCTGGGCCGTGAGCTGATCGGTGAAGGCGTCCATCCCGTGGTCGGCGGGAAGTCCCTTCCGCTCCACCTCGATCTGCTTCTGCAGGTCCCCGACGTGCTCGCTATCGGCTTTCAGCTTGGCGATGCGCTGTTGCAGAACGGTGTTCTGCAACTCCGTGTCTGCGGTCTGCTGCTCGGTCGCGGCCCGGTCGTCCAGCTGCGGGCTGACGAACATGAACCACGCGACCGCCAACAGCACGATGCAGAGCAGCGCTCCGCCGATGATCCACGGCTTGGACGAGTTGGCGCGAGTCATCACTTGGCCTCCATATCGAAGGCGTGGCTCAGCCGCGCGTCGGTCAGGGTGATCTGCACGCTGTAGGTGGTGCTGGTACCGGCGCCGCTGTCGCTGCCGGTCGTCACGACCTGGTTGGCGAGCGGGAACGGGTCGAACACACCGTCAATGGCGCGAAGACGCTGGATGAATATCGGCAGGTCTTCCAGGGTCTGCCCGGTGCCGGCGAGCGTCACGGTGCCGATGTGAGTGACGCCGGAGGCGTCGAGCGCGCTCGCCCCGCCGGCGTTACCACTTCCCGATTTGCCGTCCGTTGGCGGCGTGATCGTGATGGCGGCCTGGTTGATGGTCATGCCGGCAGGCAGCGCCGCTCCGATGTCACCGAGTAGTTCGGAGAAGTCGACGTCGGCCGCGAGCAATGTCGCGATCTGGCCGCGCACCGCGTCGAGCGTGCCCTGCAGGGCGGTGACGCCGGCGAAGCTCCGCTGCTGGACCTGCAGCGTCGCCGATGTCGCCTGCGCGGCCTCGAGGTCACTGGCGGCGGCCGCGGCCTGCTGGCGCGCGAGGTAGTAGCCGCCGGCGCAGGCCGCCGCGACGATCACCACGGCGATCAGCACCATCAGCCGCACGACCTTGAGGCGACGGGCCGCGATGAGTTCGGGCGGCGTGAGGTCGGCCACCACATGCCAACCGGGCATGCTGCCGAGATGCCCGGCGGCGGTGTCCCCGAGGGTGACCTCGCCGGTGGTCGGTGCGGCCATGTCCTCACGCTCCTTTCTGCTGCTAGGGGTCTTCAAAAACCTGTATGACGCTATTCGTGCCAGCTGTTCGTCGGAACGGTCAGGCTATCGGGAGTTTCCCATGGCCAGGCCGATCGCCACGGCGGTCGACTCCTCGCCGGGCCGCACCTGGGCGGCCGCGTCGGCGATGTGCCGCATCGGCCGCGCGACGTCCACCTCGATGTTCAGCTGCTCGCGGAGATACTCGGCGAGCCCGGGCAGCGCCGCGCTGCCGCCGGTGAGCGCGAGCCGCTCCACCGTGGTCCGCTGCTGCGCGGCGAAGAAGTGGATGGAGCCGCGGATCTCGGTCACGACCGGGCGGATCGCGTCCTTCAGCGTCCGCGCGGCGGACGTGGTGCCGGTGATGCCGATCGCCTTCTTGGTTGCCTCAGCCTCGTCTAAGGAGATGTCCGTCTTCTCCATAAGCTCCGTGGTCCATTCGGCGCCGCCGCGGGGCAGCACCCGGACCACGCGTGCGATCCCGTTGGTGTGGATCACGATCGTGGTGAGGTGCGCCCCGATGTCGATTAGCGCCTCGATGGCCGGCCCGGACGTGCCGATGGAGCGCAGCAGTCCGAACGGGGCCAGATCCACCCGGGCCACAGTGAGGCCGGCTTTCTCCACGGCGTTCACCGCGGCGACGACGGGTGCCTTGGGAATGCCGGTGAGCAGCCCGGTGACGGTGTTCGTCGCCGGGTCGGGCGGCCCGACGGGGGAGAAGTCCAGCAGTGCCTGTTCCAGGGGCAGGGCGATCACGTCCCGCGCCTGGAAGGGAAGGGTCTTGCGGAGCTGGTCCGGCGACAGGTTGGGCAGCTTCTGGTCGCGGACGACGACTTGCTGACTGGTGACGCCGAGCACGACGCGCTTGCAGTTGAACTTGTTCTCGGTCCACAGCAGCTTCAGGGCGGCGGTGACGGCGCTGGGGTTGACCACAGCGCCGGCCACCACCGCCCCGTCGGGCAGCGGCACGGACCCGAGTCCGTGCGCGCTGACCGACTGGCGACCCGAGGACTTCGGTGCGAGCACCGCAGCGCGCACCGCCGTGGCGCCGAGGTCGATTCCGATCACGTGCCCATCGGAATTGACGACGCTCACGCGGTTAGCGGATTGCGTGCGGTGCTTCATCGGCATGCCCCTATAGCTGCGGTTAGTTATGAGCTATTTACGCGCAGGAGTCTGAACCCGACTTCGTAACCTGGCCACCGGCGGTACTGTCGTACCGGAAAGAAACCTTCGAGCCATCGTCGTTGTACGCGCAGATCTTGTAGCTCGATGTATTGTTTGTGAACGTAAGAATCGTGCCATCGGACACAGGAATCGTCGCCCCAGTGCCGCAATTCGTGGCAATACTGAGGGCCGTACCTTTCGCACTCGTTCCTGTTTCTGGGTACTTGCTATTGTTGGTAAAGCAGTTCTCGGCGATCGCTATTGCGTTGCGCGCGTCTGACTGTGCTGCTTTATCGTGAGCCCCCTTCTGATAATTCAAGTACACCGGAATGGCAATCGCAATCAGGATACCGATGATGACGACGACCACCAACAGCTCGATCAGGGTGAAACCCTTGTCTCCCCGGGCCCGGCGGGCCCGTATTTCGTCATATTTCGAAAACATGTGAGCCTCCCAGCTCGGTAGAGGGCGCCTGCCGGGTGCAGCGCGCCGGTGGGTATTACCTATTGCGCGATGTTCTGGTAGATCGTGAACATCGGCAAGTACAAGGCGATCACCATGGTGCCGATCACGGCACCTAGCACGACCACCATTAGTGGCTCCATGGCGGAGGCCAGCGAATCGGTCGCGGTTTTCACCTCGTGGTCGTAGTAATCGGCAGTCTTGTTCAACATGTCAGTGATCTGGCCCGATTCCTCGCCGACTTCCACCATTTGGACGACCATCGGCGGGAACACCTCATGTGCGGCCATCGGCTCGGACATGGCCCGGCCGGCGCGCACCGAGGCGCGGACATCGTCCATGGCGAGCGCGATCACGGCGTTGCCCGCCGTGCCGCCGACTACCTCCAGGGCCTGCAAGGCGGGCACGCCGACCTGCAGCAGCGTGGAGAGGTTCCGGGCCCAGCGGGCCAGGGCGATCTTGGTGAACAGCGACCCGAATACCGGCAGTTTCAATTTGATCCGGTCGACCTTCAGGCGGAACGCGTCATTCCCGCGGTAGGTCTTCCGGAACGCGACGACGCTGCCGATGATCGCGACCAGCATCAGCGGCACCCACCACCACGCGTTGTGCGACAGGGTCACCAGGATCTGGGTGGGCAGCGGCAGGTTCCCGCCGAGCTGCGCGAACATGTTCTCGAAGACCGGCACGATGAAGACGATCACGCCGGTGCCCAAGATCAGCGAGAAGCAGAGCACGATCACCGGGTACGTCATGGCGCCCTTGATGCGGGCGCGCAGCTCGGCGTCGGCCTCGTACATGGTGGCGATCCGGAGCAGCGCCTCGTCCAGGAAGCCGCCCGTCTCCCCGGCCTTGATCATGTTGACCATCAGGGTGGGGAAGTGGTCGGGGTGCTCGGCCATCGCGTTGGAGAGCGGTGACCCGTGCTGCACGTCGGCGCGCACCCGGGCGATCGCGGCCTTCAGGCCGGGCTTGCCGGCCTGCTGCTCC
>JBIQML010000516.1:0-3925 GCA_044463405.1 Nakamurella lactea
GGTCTACGTCTCGGCGTCGTACTGGCGGGACATGACCTCGGCGACGGCGGAGGTGTTCCCCACCGGCAAGGGCATCGAGGCGTCCGCGTACTGGCCGCAGCTGACCTTCGGCAGCGCACTGGTGGTTCCCTTGGGGTTCCTGCTGGGCATCGTGGTGGCGGCCGGCATCTGGGGCGTCACCCGGACGTCACCGACCGGCTTCGCGATGTCCGTGATCGGCGAGTCACCGGGCGCCGCCACCTACGCGGGCATGCGCACCAAGCGCACCAGCGCGGGCGTGATGCTGGCCTCCGGGGCGTTCGCCGGCATCGGCGGCGCCAGCCAGATCGGCGACTTCGGGCACACCCTCGACCCGCGCGGCCTGCAGCAGGCGGGCTACGGCTACACCGGCATCGTGGTGGCGGCGCTGGGCCGGTACAACCCGCTGGCGGTGGTCGTGGTGTCGTTCCTGATCGGCGCGCTGACCAACGCCGGATTCGCCCTGCAGGGACCGGACTTCCCGTCCGGGCTGGTGGGCGTGATCGAGGGCATCATCCTGTTCTCGGTGCTGGCCGGCGAGGCGCTGTCCCGATACCGGGTGTCGCTGCGGCGCTCGGCCCGGACCGTGGACACGGCACCGGGCACGCCGGCCGGAGAGGTGGTGGCGCCGTGAGCCGGGAACCAGCCGCGGCGGGCCTGCGGGGTGCGCCGTGATCAACTCCTCGCTGGCCGTCACCCTCGTCACCTCCGCCATCATGTTCGGCACCCCGCTGCTGCTGGCCGGCCTGGGCGAGTTGCTGGCGGAACGGTCCGGGGTGCTCAACCTCGGTGTCGAGGGCATGATGCTGGCCGGGGCGGTGACGGCGTTCTGGGCGGTGCAGGCGGTGCCGGGGCCGGCCTGGCTGGCGCTGATCGTCGGGGTTCTGCTGGCGGCCGCCGCCGGCGCCGTGATGGCGCTGATCCACGCGTTCATGTCGGTGACGTTGCGCGCCAACCAGATCGTGTCCGGGCTGGCGCTGACCATCTTCGCCGGGGCGGCCGGGCTGTCGTCCTATCTCGGCGTCGTCTGGGGGCTGGCCGGCAAGCCCGCCGCGCACCAGATGAGCAACATCGACATGGGGGCGCTGTCCGACCTGCCGGTGGCCGGGCCGATCCTGTTCCACCAGGACCCGCTGGTCTACGCCTCCTGGCTGCTGGTGATCGCCGTCGCCTGGTACCTGTACCGGACCCGTCCGGGGCTGAACCTGCGCTCGGTGGGGGAGTCGCCGGCGGCGGCTGACGCGATGGGTATCCCAGTGACCGGATACCGGTACGTGCACACCGTTCTCGGCGGCGCGCTGGCCGGCGTCGGCGGCTCGTACTTCACCCTGGTGCTGTCCAACCAGTGGACCGACGGCCTGACCGCGGGCGCCGGCTGGATCGCCATCGCGCTGGTGATCTTCGCCTTCTGGCGGCCCGGCTACCTGCTGATCGGCGCCTACTTCTTCGGCCTGCTGTCCGGTCTCGGGTTCGACCTGCAGGCCCGCGGGGTGGCCTGGCCCAGCGAGTTCTTCTCCGCCCTGCCGTACCTGATGACGGTGATCGCGCTGGTGATCATGTCCACCGGCTGGGCCCGCCGGCAGCTGGGCACGCCGGCGGCGCTGGGCACGCCGTACGCCCGGGAAGAGGGCGGCTGAGCGACCACCGGGGGGGCGAACCTGCGCCTCACTCCTCACCCGCATAGCTGCCGAAGCTCCACCGGTTGCCCTCGGCGTCGGCGATCGAGAACCCGCGGGAGCCGTAGTCGGTGTCCTCCAGGCCGCGCAGCACCGTCGCGCCGAGCTGCTGGGCCCTGGTGAAGACCGCGTCCGGGTCGTCGACCACGACGTACACCGATCCGGATCCGCGCGGGCTGGCGAACGTCGCGTCCGCACGGCCGGACGAGGAGACCATCACCCGGCCGCCCTCGGGCCAGATCATCTCCGAGTGGTGCACCCTGCCGTCGTCGTCGCGGACCAGCACGCCGTCGGCGAAGCCGAGTGCCGCGAGCCAGGCGCGGGCGGCCATCGGGTCGTCGTAGGTCAATCCGGGCCAGATGTTGTGGTCGGCGGTGGTGCTGCCGGCGGTGACGGTGTCGCTGGGTTGCTGTGTGTCTGGTGTCATGTCCGCGATGCTGCCACCCGCCCGTCGGCGGCGTCTTGAACATTTGCGATCACGTCCTGGTGCGGCCACCGGGCGGGAGTGACGCCGGCCAGCCGGCGCCACTCCCTGGTCAGGTGCGCCTGGTCGGCGTAGCCGCAGAGGGCCGCGGCGTCCGCGATCGGGGTCCCGCCGGAGATCATCGTCACCGACCGGTGGAATCGCATCAGCCGGCCGGCGGTCTTCGGGGTGACGCCCACGGTGGAGGTGAACTGCTGCGCCAGGTGCCGGGCGGACCAGCCCACCTCGCTGGCCACGTCACCGATGCGCGTCGTCCCGTCGGAGCGGGCCAGCATCGTCCAGGCGCGCGCCACCTCGGGACGCGGGGTCCAGCGATCCTCCCGCCGCTGCAGCCGTCCGGCGAGGTACCGCTCCACCAGCGACACCCGGGCCGGCCAGCCGTCGGCGTCGGTGAGCCGGTTCATCAGCCGATCGACCTCGGCGGGCCCGACCAGGTCGTCCAGCTCCACCGCCGTGCCGGCCAGTGCCGCCGCCGGGATGCCCAGCAGCGCACGGGTGCCGAGCGGGGAGAGTTCCAGCTGGATGCCGCGCTGCGTGCCGTCGTGGTGGATGGCCGCCGGGCCGTCGTGCAGCCCCGCCACGGAGCAGGCCATCGACCGCCGCCCGAACGCCGGCATCTGCAGGTCCAGTTCCGGGCCCAGCGCCAGCACCATCGTCACCGACGCCGACGGCATCCCCACGTGCACGCCCGCCGGCATCCCGGCGATGTCGTAGTGGTGGATCCCCCGCACGAAGGGCCACAGCGGGTGGTGTCCGGCGCCCATGCCGGCCAGCCTAGGGGTTCGCGGGCCGAAAGCCGTTTTCCGGGACTCTGTGGGGTCCGGAATCCGGCTTTGCGCCCGCGAACCTCGAGGTGTGCCCGCCGGCATCGGGAAGGGCCGCGGGCGGGCGCCGTCCCTCGCCGAGCGATCCCGTCCCGGCATGGGCCATAGTGGAGCCGTGAGCGCCTTCTCCGATCCGGAATCCCTGGCCGGTGCCCTGCGGGACACCGGCTACCTGCCCGATGCCGGCATCTCGACCGCCGCGTTCCTGGCCAACGCGCTGGGCAGGCCGCTGTTCCTGGAGGGCGAGGCCGGGGTCGGCAAGACGTCCCTGGCGGCATCGCTGGCGGAGATCCGGGGCTCGGAGCTGATCCGGCTGCAGTGCTACGAGGGCATCGACGCCTCGCAGGCGCTCTACGACTGGGACTTTCCCCGGCAGGTGCTGCACCTGCGCGCGGTGGAGGCGGTGTCCGGGGATGCCCCGGCGGACCTGGCCGCGGTGGAGTCCGAGCTGTACTCCGAGAGGTTCCTTCTGGCCCGGCCGATCCTGGCGGCGCTGCGCACCCCGGACGCGGTGTTGCTGATCGACGAGATCGACCGCGCCGACGACGAGTTCGAGGCGTTCCTGCTCGAGGTCTTGAGCGAGTTCGCGGTGACGGTTCCGGAGCTGGGCCGCATCGCCGCCGAAACCCCGCCGCTGGTGGTGCTGACCAGCAACCGCACCCGGGAGGTGCACGACGCGCTCAAGCGGCGCTGCCTGTACCACTGGGTGGAGCACCCCTCGCTGGAGCGGGAGGTGGCGATCCTGCGGCGCCGGCTGCCGGAGATCACCGAGGGCCTGGCCCGCCAGGTCGCGCAGGCGGTGGGCCGGCTGCGGGAGGATGACCTGCTCAAGCCGCCCGGGGTGTCCGAGTCGCTGGACTGGGCGCGGGCGCTGATGGCGCTGGGCCGGGACCGGCTGGACGCCGAGGTCGCCGCGGTGACGC
>JBIQML010000517.1:0-3920 GCA_044463405.1 Nakamurella lactea
CCCGCTCCTCCTGCTCGTCGTCGTGAGCGGGCTGGTCGCGCTGGCGGGTCGCGGGTTCGCACCCCGCCATCCGCTCGGTGCCCGCTCGCTGTCCAGCCGGCGTCAACTGGTGGCCGGGTCCGTGCCGTGGTCCGCGGTGCGCGCGCTGGCCAAGCAGACTGGAGCCAGCCTCACCGAGACCTCCATCGCCATCGGCGCACACGTGCTGGCCCGGGTGCTGGGCCCGACCGGCCTGCTGGCCGACGGTGCCCCGCTGCGCGCGATGGTGCCGGTCGCCATGCGACCGGCACGGCTGGACCGGGAGTTCGGCAACTGGACGGGTTCGGTCGCGGCCGACCTGGAGATGGCCGACATGCCCCTGCAGGATCGCGTGCACCAGGTCCGGGACGAACTGCGACGGCGTCACCAGGACGGCGAGGCGCCGGCGGCGGCCGCCGTCATGGCGCTGGCGGGAGGCTTGCCGACGCCGGTGCACCGCGCCTTCACCAGGGCGGTGTACCAGCGGCGGTTCTTCTCCACGGTGGTGTCCTTCATGCCCGGCGCCCGCCGAGCGCGGTGGTTCGCCGGTGCCCCCGTCACCGCCATGAATCCGGTCCTGCCGCTGCCGCCCCGCGTTCCCATCACCCTGGGGATGATCGTGACGGCCGGGCGTCTGGACTTCGGGATCACCCTGGACGGTCAGCTGAACCAGCCCCGGGACCGGGTGCAGCGGACCGTGGCCGAGGCTCTCACGGAGGTGCGCTGATCATGCCGTCGGAGCACCTGCTCACCGGCCGGCCGCGGGACGGCTCGGCATGAACTGGACGTGGTGGATCGCCGTTCCGTGTGCGATCGCCGGAGCCGCCTGCTTCGGCGCCGCTGGTGTGCTGCAGCACCAGGCGACCCAGAAGGCCCCCGAGGAGAAGCCGCTGCGTCCGGGGCTGCTGGTCGCGCTCATGCAGATGTCGGGGTTCCGGATCGGCGTGCTGCTGGGCATTCTCGGGTTCGTGGCGCAGGTGGTGGCGCTGCGTTTCGCCCCGCTCATCCTGGTGCAGCCGCTGCTGATCACCGACGTGCTGTTCTACCTGGCGTTCGCGTCGATGCGCAATCACCACCCGCCCGACCGCCGGATGCAGGGCGGGGCGCTGCTGGCGCTCGCCGGGCTGGCGGGCTTCCTGGTGGCCGCCGGCCCCTCCTCCGGGCAGGAGGTGTTCGACTCGGCCGCCGCGCTGCCCCTGGGCATCGGCCTGATCGTGCTGGTCTCGATCTGCCTGGCCGTGGCATCCCGGCTGCGCGACGAGATCAGGGCGCTTCCACTGGCGTTGGCGACGGCCATCTGTTACGGGGTCACCGCGGGTCTGGTGCGTAGCCTGGTGGCACCCACCGTCACCGGGCCGATCTGGAGCCACTGGGAGCTGTACGCGGTGATCATCGTCGGGCCGGCCGGGTTCCTGCTGAACCAGAACGCCTATCAGAGCGGCATGCTCGGGTCGGTCGCGCTGACCACCATCACCATCGGCGACCCGCTGGTGGCGATCGGCATCGGCGTCGCCTGGCTCGGCGAGTCCATCGCCGGCGGATGGGCCATCCTCGGCGAGGTGGTCGCGGTCGGCGTGATGGGACTGGGAATCTTCCTGCTGGCCACCAGGGCTCAGCAGATCGCCGACGAGGTCAAGGCCGGCCGGCGTCACCTGGAGGCATGATGCGGCTGCGGGGTGCGCGAGCGCTGGTCACCGGTGGCTCCGCCGGGATCGGCCTGGCGACCGCCCGGCTGCTGGCCGAGAGCGCCGCCGACGTCACCGTCGTCGGCAGCAACGCCCAGCGGGTCGAGAGCGCCGCGATGGCGGTGACGGGAGCCGGCGTGGCGTGTGATTTCTCCAACGGCGCGGCCGTCTCCGGCCTCGCCGGGCGGCTCGCCGTCGAGCCGGTGTTCGACGTGGTGGTGCACAGTGCGGGCATCGGCCTGCGAGGGCCGGCGCAGGATGTCGCCGCCGACGACCTGGACCGGCTGCTGGCGGTGAACGTGCGGGCGCCGATCCTGCTCACCCGGGCGCTGCTGCCCGCCATGGTGCGCCGTGGATCCGGGCGCCTGGTGTTCGTCGGTTCCATCGCCGGCGCTGTGGGCGCCGCCGGCGAGGCCGCATACGCGGCGACGAAGGCCGCCCTGCAGGGCTACGCGGACAGCCTGCGTGCCGAACTGGCCGGCACCGGGGTGGGCGTCACGGTGCTGCTGCCGGGCGTGGTCGGCACCGACTTCTTCCAGCGCCGCGGCGTCCCCTACCATCGCTCGCGACCGAAACCCGTTCCGGTGCAGCGGGTCGCCCGGAAGCTGGTGCGCGGCATCCAGCGGGACCGGAACCTGGTGGTGGCGCCCGGCTGGCTGCGGCTGCCCATCGCCCTGCAGGGCAGCATCCCCCAGACGTACGACCGGCTGGCCGGCCGCTGGGGGCGGTGACGGCCAGCCGGTCATGGCGGGCTGTGACGGTCGGCCGATCGCTGGGAACGGTCGACGGCCGGCCGGCGGCTCAGCCGCCGCGGGCAGCCCGCAGGGTCTGCTTGAGCGATCCCATGGTGGCGATCACCGCCGACGGCTCGTATCCGCAGTGCGCCATGCAGTTCGCACACCGCGGGTCCTTGCCGCGCCCGTAGGAGTCCCAGTCGGTGGTCTCGATGAGCTCCTTGTAGGTCTTCACGTAGCCGTCCGCCATCAGGTAGCAGGGCCGCTGCCAGCCGTACAGCGAGTAGCTCGGGATCCCCCACGCGGTGCAGGCGAAGTCGACCTTGCCCTCCAGGAAGTCCAGGAACAGCGGCGAGTGGTTCAGCCTCCACCGCTTGCGGTTCCCGTTCGCGAACGCCTTCTTGAACAGCTCGTGCGTCTGGGTGACGCCCAGGAAGTGCTCCTGGTCGGGCGCCTTCTCGTAGGCGTAGGCGGGCGAGATCATCATCTCGTCGACCTTCAAGTCGTCGTTGAGGTAGTCCAGCACGTCGATGATGTTCTGCGGGCTGTCCGTGGTGAAGAAGGTGGAGTTGGTCGTCACCCGGAAGCCCTTGTCCTTCAGCCAGCGGATGGCGGCGACCGCCTCGTCGAACACGCCCTCCCGGTCCACCGACCGGTCATGCGTCTCCCGCAGGCCGTCGATGTGCACGGTGAACGCGAAGTAGCGCGACGGCTTGAAGTCGTAGCGGTCCCACCACTTGCGCACCAGCAGCGCGTTGGTGCACAGGAACACGTACTTCTTGCGACGGACCAGCTCGTTGACCAGCTCGTCGATCTGCGGGTGCATGAGCGGTTCGCCGCCCGCGATGGAGACCATCGGCGCACCGCACTCCTCCATCGCGTCCAGCGCCTGCTGCACCGGCATCCGCCGGCGCAACTCGTCCGCCGGGTGCTGGATCTTGCCGCAGCCGACGCACGCCAGGTTGCAGGCGAACAGCGGTTCCAGCTCCACCAGCAAGGGGAACTTCTTCTCGCCCTTCAACTTCTTGCCCGCTAGATAGCGGGCCACACGCAAGGACTGCCGCAGTGGCATGCTCATGCGCCTCGCACCTCCTTCGGTAGCGTGAAATGCACGTTCTCGGTGACCAGCCGTCGGGTCTGGACCTCCGTCGGTCCCAGCCCGCCGATGCCGGCCACCACCTCATCGACCAGCGCCGCCGGAGCGGAGGCACCGGCGGTGATGCCCACCGTCGACACTCCCTCCAGCCAGCGCAGGTCCACATCGTCCAGATCGTCGACCAGGTACGAGGCCGCGCCGTGGCGCTGCGCCGTCTCGACCAGCCGTCGGCTGTTCGACGAGTTCTGTGATCCCACCACCAGCACCAGTTCCGACGCACCGGCCACGTCCCGCAGGGCGTCCTGCCGGTTGGTGGTGGCATAGCAGATGTCGTCGGTGGCCGGGCCCTGAATCGCCGGGAACCGGCGCCGCAGCACCTCGACGATC
>JBIQML010000518.1:0-3919 GCA_044463405.1 Nakamurella lactea
GGGCGGTCAGCAGCGCCGCCTCGTTGATCACGTTGGCCAGGTCGGCGCCGGACATCCCGACGGTGCGCTTGGCCAGCGCGTTGAAGTCCACGTCAGGGCCGAACGGCTTGCCCCTGGCGTGCACCTGCAGGATCGCTTCGCGGCCCTTCAGGTCGGGAGAGCCGACGGGGATCTGCCGGTCGAACCGGCCGGGACGCAGCAGCGCCGGGTCCAGGATGTCCGGCCGGTTGGTGGCGGCGATCAGGATGATGCCGCCCTTGGTCTCGAAGCCGTCCATCTCGACCAGCAACTGGT
Organism: Nakamurella lactea; assembly: GCA_044463405.1. Classification (GTDB taxonomy): domain Bacteria; phylum Actinomycetota; class Actinomycetes; order Mycobacteriales; family Nakamurellaceae; genus Nakamurella; species Nakamurella lactea_B. Next base: position 295 of record JBIQML010000518.1, read on the forward strand.
TGAGGGTCTGCTCCCGCTCGTCGTGCCCGCCGCCCATGCCGGCGCCACGGTGCCGGCCGACCGCGTCGATCTCGTCGACGAAGATGATCGCCGGGGCGTTCGCCTTGGCCTGCTCGAACAGGTCGCGCACCCGGGAGGCGCCGACACCGACGAACATCTCCACGAAGTCCGAGCCGGAGATGGAGTAGAACGGCACGCCCGCCTCGCCGGCCACCGCGCGGGCCAGCAGGGTCTTGCCGGTGCCGGGCGGGCCGTACAGCAGCACGCCCTTGGGGATCTTGGCGCCCAGCGCCTGGTAGCGGGCCGGGTTGGCCAGGAAATCCCGGATCTCGTCCAGTTCCTCGACGGCCTCGTCGGCGCCGGCCACGTCGGAGAACTTGGTGGCCGGCATGTCCTTGGTGAGCAGCTTCGCCTTGGACTTGCCGAAGCTCAGCACCCGGTTCCCGCCGCCCTGGGCGTTGTTGAGCATCCAGAACAGGAACAGCAGGATGAAGCCGATGGGGATCAGGTAGAACAGCAGCGAGACCAGCGCCGACTCCTGGGAGACGGTGACGTCGTATCCCTTGGACAGGTCGGCGTCGCGGACCTCATCGAAGATCTGGTCGCCGGCGGCGGCCGGATACTGGGTGAAGATCTTGTCGGCACCGTCCACCGGGTTCTTCAGGGTGAGCCGGAGCCGCTGCTCCTTGTCGTCGATCAGCGCGGAGGAGACGTTGCCCTTGGAGAGCTGGTTCTCGGCGACCGAGGTGGTCACCTGGCTGTAGCCCCTGGTGTCGTCGGACAGGTAGGAGTACGCCAGATAAGCCACCAGCACGACGACGATCCACACCAGTGGTGAGCGGAGCAGGCGCTTGCGATCCATGCGGTGTTCGGCCGCGACGGCCTCGACCCTCCCAGTTCTCCTAGCGGAAGTGACCCTCGGGTGCCCGCCCACGAGGGAGCCTCACGCCCTCGTTCGCCGGGCAGCGCAGGCCGCGACCAGTGACCTTCAGACTACCGCCTGGCGGCAACCGGCCCGTCCGGTTCGCCCGACCAGCGGTGACGTGGGTGCAACGTCGGTGGGCACGCCAACGTTCCCAGCGGCCGTTGGCGCCCGCTGCCGAGGGCGGTTGGCGCCCGCCGCCGACGGCGGTTGGCGCCCGCTGCCGAGGGCGGTCACCGGCGTGTCAGCGGTACATGTGTTCGGCCAGCAGGCCGACGAACGGCAGGTCCCGGTAGCGCTCGGCGTAGTCCAGGCCGTAGCCCACCACGAACTCGGTGGGAATGTCGAATCCGACGTAGCGCACCGCGACGTCGACCTTCACGGCGGCCGGCTTGCGCAGCAGCGCCACGATGTCGATGGACGCCGGCCCGCGCGAGACCAGGTTCTTGTGCAGCCAGGACAGGGTCAGCCCGGAGTCGATGATGTCCTCCACGATCACCACCCGGCGACCGCTGATGTCCCGGTCCAGGTCCTTGAGGATGCGCACCACCCCGGAGGATGAGGTGGCCGAGCCGTAGGAGGACACCGCCATGAACTCCAGCTCGGTGGGGATCGGCATGGCCCGGACGAAGTCGGTCAGGAACATCACCGCGCCCTTCAGCACGCACACCAGCAGCGGCGGCTCCTGGCTGCCGGTGCCGGTACCGGCGGTGCTGGCGCCGGCGGTGCTGGCCGTGCTGCCGGCCCCGGCGGTGCAATCGGCGGCGACCGCGCGGGCCAGCTCGGCGACCTTGGCCTGCAGGTCGTGCTGGGTGATCAGGGTCGCCGCCAGCTCACCCGGGTAGCCGTGCGGGGCGCCGGGATCGTCGGCATCGGTGACGGGAATCGCGTCGGCGGAGGTCAGCACCGTGGTCAGCGCGGCGGTCGGGCCGGACGAAGCGGTGACGGGGTCGGGCGCCATGCCCAGAGCCTGCCATCCGTCGGCGTCCGCGCCCACACCGGACTCGGCCCACCACCTCAACACGCATGGATCAACTTCTCCCGCATGCGCGAACGTCGCGGATATGGGACTGGTGATGCTGGTGGGACAAAGTTCATGCATGCCTGGGAAGTTGATCCATGCCGGCCAGCGGGCGTTGATCCATGCGGCGGTGGACCGCGCGGCGAGGGTCGCGGGCACGATCCCGGGCCGGCGGCATCACTGCCCGGCGGTGACGGGGATCACCAGCAGCCGCTCGCCCCGGCGCACCACGTCGATCCCGCCGGGCAGGCGCACCGCGGAGCCGGACCGCCCGGCGGTGACGAGCCCGTCCAGCCGGAGCAGGTGCCGGTAGGTCAGCTCGGTCACGCCGGCGCCGCGGGCCACCCAAATGCGCAGCGCGCGCCGCCGCACCGCGGCGGGCCAGCGGCCGAGCTCGGCCCGGTCCAGCGTCCCGGCCGTCGCCGCAGCTTCCACGGCCCGCTCGGCCATCTCGTCCAGGGCCGTCAGGTCGTCGGCCATCAGCTCGGCGGTGCGGGCCAGCGCCGGGGCCACTCCCCCACCCAGTACCTGCTCCAGCAGCGGCAGCACCTCCCGGCGCAACCTCACCCGGGTGAATGACGGGTCGGCGTTCTGCGGGTCCTGCCAGGGCACCAGACCGGCGGCGGCGCAGGCGGCCTCCGTGTCGGAGCGGCGGATCGTCAGCAGCGGTCGGCCCCATGGCGCACGCCAGGGTCGCATCCCGGCGATGGAACGGGGCCCCGAACCCCGGGCCAGCCCGAGCAACACCGTCTCGGCCTGGTCGTCGGTGGTGTGCGCCAGCAGCACGGCGGTCCCCGGGCCGAGGGACCCGGCCAGGTCGCGCAGCGCCGCGTACCGGGCGTCCCGGGCCGCGGCCTCGGTGCCGCCGGAGCCGCGCACCGTGACCGTCAGCACGTCCGCCCGGGGATACCCGAGCGCCCGGGCCGTGCCGGCGACGGCGCGGGCCACCTCGTCGGATCCGTCCTGCAGGCCGTGGTCCACGGTGGCCACCGCCAGCGGCCGGTTCCCGGCAACCGCCATCACGGCGGCGGCCAGCGCCAGCGAGTCGGCGCCGCCGGAGCAGGCCACCACCAGCGGGGCCGTCGGCGCCACGTGCCCGGCGTCCAGCCAGCGCCGCACCGCTCCGGCGACCGGATGCTCGGGCGGCAGCCCCCCGGCGCCGGCCCCGACCCGCGGCCCCGTCACCGCCGGTCCCGACGACGAAGCCCCAGCCCCGCCCGCCCCGTCACCGCCGCATGGATCAACTTCCCAGGCATGCAGGAACTTTGTCCCACCAGCATCACCCGCCACATTTCCGCCACGTTCGCGCATGCCGCCGATGTTGATCCATGCGGCTGTTGATCCACGCGGAGTCCGAGGGCCGGCCTAGCCGTGCACCCGGCGCACCCAGGCGGCCGGGTCGGCGATCTCGGGCAGCGTGGGCAGGGTGTCCGGTGAGGTCCACACCGCGTTGAAGCCGTCCATCCCGACCGCGCCCACCACGCCCCGCACGAAGGCCGCGCCCCGCACGTACTGCGCGAGCTTGGCGTCCATGCCCAGCAGCGAGCGAACCAGCCGGTCCAGCGGGCCCCTGCCCTTGCGGCGGCGCTCGGAGAACGCCGACCGGATGCTGCCCACGCTGGGCACCACGGCCGGACCGACGGCGTCCATCACGTGGTCCGCGTGGCCCTCCAGCAGCGTCA
>JBIQML010000519.1:0-3919 GCA_044463405.1 Nakamurella lactea
GGCGCTGGGCTCGCCGGGGCCGGGCAGTCCGGACGCGTCCGCGGCGGAGGCGGACCCGGCCCGCACGCCGGCCCGTACACCCGTCCCGGCGAGCACGTCGAGAACCCGGTCGGCGCTGCAGCCGGCCTGCCAGGCGGCACCCCACAGCGCCAGCGTGCTGGCGGCGCGCACGCCGGAGCTCGGGTCGGCCGAAGGACTGTTGGTCGGGTCTGTCATCACCGGCCACGGTACGGCACGTCCGGCGTGGCCCGCACCGGCCGAATCGGCGCGTGGACGAGGCCTCGGTGGCCGCAGCGGCCGGCGGATGGGCCGTCGATGGCAGGGCGATCCCGGCGGCGACCCGTGGATCCGGGCAATCCGTGGGTCCGGCGCATCGCGGTGACGGAACTCGCATCTCATCGGGATCTTGAGCGCGTTCTCGCAGGTGGGGTTCTTCAAGATCGCCATGAGGTGCGAGTTTTTCGCCCGGCCGGGTGGCGCCGCCAGGCGATCCGGCCAGTGACCCGGGCGATCAGGCCAGCGACCCGGGCGATCCGGCCAGCGAGCCGGGCGATCCGGCCGGCGACCCGGGGGATCCGGCGGCGACCCGTGGATCCGGCCAGCGACCCGTGGATCCTGGGCAATCCGTGGATCCGGCGCACCGCGATGACGGAACTCGCACCTCGTCGGGATCTTGAACGCGTTTCCGCACGTGGGGTTCTTCAAGATCGCCATGAGGTGCGAGTTTTTCGCCCCGCCGGGTGGCGCAGCCAGGCGTCGCTCCACCCGCTGACCACGAACTTCGTGCATGCGTTGCGTTCCGGCGATGGTCGCGCCGGGGCGCCGCCCTCGACCGGTGGGGCGTTGGCCTTACCGATCGATGCGGTACTCCCAGCGGCGCGCCCCCGCCTGGATGACGTCGCCATCGGCGAGCATGGTGGGTTCGATCACCGGCGTGCCGTTGAGCAGCGTGCCGTTGGTCGAGGCCAGGTCGCGCAGGCGATGCCCGGCTCCGGCCGGCTCGATCGCTGCGTGGAAGCGCGACACCTTGGCGTCCGCGACCTTCAGGTCGGCCTGGTCCGCCCGGCCGATGACCAACCGGCCGCGCCTCAGGGCGAGATGCTCGTTCGTCGCCATGTCCACCAGCCGCGCCGCGCCGGTCACCATCGACGACCGGACCAGCGTGGAGGCCACCGTCGCGACCGGATCGGCCAGCCGGCCGCCCGGACGGGCCGGTCTCGGCGGCGCCGGCCGGCGCGGGGCATCCAACCGGGGGTCCTGCGCGAGGATCCGGGCGTGCAGATCGCGTAGCTCCGAGCCCGGGTCGACGCCGACCAGGTCGGCGAGCAGGTCCCTGGCGCGCTGGAATGCCGCCAGCGCGTCGCCCTGTCGCCCGGCGCGGTACTGCGCCAGCATCAGCAGCTCCCACAGGCGTTCCCGGGTCGGCTGTTCCGCCGTGAGCGCCACCAGCGATTCGATCAGCGCAGGGCTGGGGTCCAGGTCGATCTGGGCCGAGGCCCAGAGCTCTGCGGCGCCGAGCCGCCGTTCGTCCAGACCGACGGCGATGGCGGCCAGTGAACGGAACTGCCCCAGGTCGGCCAGCGCCGGTCCGCGCCACAGCGCGATGGCTCGGGCGGCCAGATCGGCCCTCTCGGCGGGGCTTCCGGCGCTGCGGGCGCGACCGGTCAAGCTGTCGAAGCGTTGCAGGTCGGTGGGCAGGTCGAGCTGGTAGCCCGCCGGCCGGGTCTGCAGGGCCGCACCGTCACCGAGCGAGCGGCGCAGCACCGACACGTGGTACTGCAAGGTGTTCGCAGCGGTGTCGGGCGGATCCCCGTCCCAGAGCAGGTCGATCAGCCGGGTGCTGGATACCACCACGCCGGTCGACAGCCCCAGAACCGCCAGCAATGCACGCGGTTTCGCGGCGGTGATGGGGACCGGCCCCCGTGGCGTCGACAGCTCCACCGGACCGAGCAGGTTCAGCTGCACGCGTGCTCCCGTCGCCAGCCCCAACAGCCTGCAGGGGCAGATCGGTGGTGGCCGATCTGCCCCTGCAGGCTATCGAATCGCGTCGGCGATCCTCAGCGTGCGTAGCTGTCCACGCAGCGTGCCGCGCCCTGGTACCAGCCGGTGGAGAACGCCTGCACCCGCTGGTCCGCGCTGCCATGGGTGTTGTCCTGGATGCCGAACTCCGGGTGCTCGGCCAGCAGGTCCAACCCGTTGGCGGCCTCGGCGACGTCGCCGACGTCCAGGATGCCGCGGGACTGTGCTCCGGCCGCCCAGACGCCTGCCAGGCAGTCCGCCAGCCGCTCCTTGGCGGCGGCACCGATGGGTCCGTAGCCCAGTTCCTGTCCGATCGCATGGCCGTACTCGTGGGCGACGATCACCGCCACGGACATGTCGCCGGTGCCGGCGTTGGCCAGCGTGCCATAGCTGCCGTTCCACAGGTCGATCGCGGTCTTCTCGGACACGCTGATCGTGTCGTCCAGCGGGCAGTACTGCATCAGCGGCTCGGCGGCACCGCACCGGCTGGTCGCCTGTGCGGCGGTTCCGGGGAACTCGTAGGACACCTGCGGCTGCGCGAAGCCCCAGGAGGCGAACTGGCCGCTCCAGTACTGGTGCACGTCCATCAAGGACTGGTATAGGAACTCCTGCATGGTGCTGGTCGGGGCGATGTAGGCGCCGATCTCGCTGCGCCGTCCGGGGAGTTGGATCCGTGCGACGCCGTCGGTGTCGAGGGCCTCGGCACCGTCTCGGTCTGCGGGTTGCTGCGCGGTACCGGTGGCGATCAAGCCGCGGTCCGCCGACCGGCCGTGGTGCCCGGCCGGTTCGGCGTGCACCTGTGTGCCTGCGGGCTGGCGGGCCGCCGTCGGGGCTCCGGCCGTGTGACCGCAGGCCGTCATCGACACGGCGAAGGCGGTGCCGAGCACCAGGGAGGCGATCCGGGAGACGAGGCTGGTGTTCATGATGGGTGCCTTTCGGTGAACGGGTGGTTCGGACACCACTACGTTCTCGCCGGGCACTGAAGGTCCACCGAGGCTTCGCTGAGGCCCCGGTGCGACCCACACGGTCCGCGCTCGCCGCCGGATCCGCGCGGCGACGCCCCACGGCGGGCGCTACTTCCAGCCGAAGGGCTCCGATCGCGCGCAGACCGCGTAGTCGCCGCCGGCGCAGGCGCGGGTCAGGTACGTGCCCTCCGGCAGCTGCCCGGCGAAGGTGGCGCGCAGGCACCCGGAGTCGGCCATCGCGAACGGGTAGTCGTCCGCCGTCTCCATCGACGCCACCTTCGACCAGGTGGAATCCGCCTGACGCTGGAAGATGTCGACCTGCAGGTCGGTGTGCGGGTGGCTGCCGAAGCCGTCGAACCGCACGGCGAACGCCGGGAACTGGACCCGGTCGGTGGCCTCGCAGCCGACATCGAATCCGCTGGACTCGGCGGGTGCGCTGAACGCCACCGCGGCGATCCGGGCGCCATCCGGCAGCGCCCGCGCGTACGGGCTGGTGTACCTGCCTCCGGCCCGTGCGGCGGTGATCAGGTCGGCCGCGAAGCTGACCGGACGGGCACCGCTGAGGGAGTTCTCGGACTCCTCCTGCGGGACGGTCCCCAGGCTCAGCACCGCGATGATCCGTCCGGTGGCGTCGGCCACCAGCCCGCCGGAGTTGCCCGCGCCGGAGAACGCGTCCGACAGGAACATCGCTCGGGCCGCCTGCAGCCGGTCGTCGGGACGGGATCCGGACACCACGCCGGTGGACACGGTGGCGGCCGACGACCGCGCCTGCCCCGGGTATCCGATGATGCGCACCGCGTCGCCGGTGTGCACCGTGTCCGAGTCCCCGATCGCGGTGGCGCGCAGGTCGGCGAGGTCGGCCGGGGTGACGGGGGTGCCGGACAGCGTGCTGGTGATCTTCACGATCGCCATGTCGAGATAGCCGTCGTAGGCGA
>JBIQML010000520.1:0-3879 GCA_044463405.1 Nakamurella lactea
CTTTGCCGGGCGCGGCGCGGCCGCCTGCTTCGCCGCTCGCTTACGCGCTGGCCGTTCGGCCTCGCTGTGCTCTGCGCGAACCGGCGGTTCGTCGGTACTCATCGCGTCTTCTCCCCGACTACGGTGGGCAGCATGGGTTTAGCCAGGCTTGTCGCTGCCATGATGCCCATCCTGCCCGAGACGCCCATCCTGCCCGAGGAGGCGTCGTGAGTGATCTCCCCTTCGGCTTCGGCAAGCCGGGCGACGACAACAATCCCGATGACAATCGCGGTGACGGCCCCGACAACACTCCTAGTGACAAGAATCACCGACACGCCGGCAGTAGCGGGCAGAACCCCTTTGGTTTCGCCGGCCTGAATTTCCCGGGCTCGCCCGGCGGCGCGGACATCGGCGCGGCCTTGCATCGGTTCGCCGACTTGCTGTCATGGCATGGAGGTCCGGTCAATTGGGACCTCGCCAAGGACGTCGCCCGCCGGTTCGCCGAGCAGGGCGTGTCCATCGAGGTGGTGGACCTGGCCAGCCTGCGACCGCTGGACCGGCGCACCATCTGCGCGTCGGTGCGCAAGACCGGCCGGGCGGTGATCCTGGAGGACGACTGGCTCACCTACGGTGTCGGCGCGGAGATCGCCGCCACCATCGCGGAGGGTGCCTTCGACTACCTGGACGCGCCGGTCCGGCGGGTGGCGGCGGCGGAAGTGCCGCTGCCGTACGCGAAGTCCCTGGAGCGGATCGCGCTGCCAGATGCCGACGCGCTGATCCGGGTGATCAACGAGCAACTCGACGCGACCAGGTTCGTGCGCACCAGCACGGCGGGAAGGGCGTGACCAGCGATGCCTGACGTGTTCATGCCGCGACTGTCGGACACCATGACAGAGGGCGCCATCGCGCAGTGGCTCAAGTCCGAGGGCGATGCGGTGCAGCGCGGCGACGTGCTGGCCGAGATCGAGACCGACAAGGCCGTGATGGATCTGGAGGCCTACGAGGGCGGGGTGCTGGAGAAGATCCTGGTGCAGCCGGGTCAGACGGTGCCGATCGGCGAGGCGATCGCGGTGATCGGCGACGGATCGGGAAGCGGCGGCGGTGACGGAGCATCGGCGACGTCGAGCGGTGACGCTCGGGCCGGTGAGCCGGAGGACACGGCGGCGGCCGCTCCTGCCGCTGCTTCTGCTTCTGCCCCTTCTGCTCCGGCCGAGCCTGCCGAGCCTGCCGAGCCTGAGGGGTCGGGTGCCCCGGCCGAATCTGGTGCCGGGGCCGAGTCGGGTGCCGAGGCACCCGCGGCCCCGGCCGCGTCGGCGACCGACGGCGGCAGGATCAAGGCGACACCGGTGGTGCGCTCCCTGGCGCGTACACACGGCATCGACCTGTCCACCGTCACCGGCACCGGACCGGGCGGCCGGATCATCCGGGCAGACGTGGAGCAGCTGCTCGGACGGGGCCCGGCCCGGTCGGGGCAGGGCCCGTCACCGTCGGCCGCCCCCACCGGACCGTCGCCGCAGTCCCAGCAACAGCCCCAACCACAGCCCCAGCCGCAGGGCGGCGTCGCCGCACCGATCGCCGAGGCCGGAGCCGACGACGAGCGCATCCCACTCACCACGATCCGCAAGGTCACCGCGCGCCGGCTGTCCGAGGCGGCGATGGTGCCCGTCTTCCAGCTGACCACCGTGTTGGACGCCTCCCGGCTCACCGAACTGCGGCGGGACATCAACACCCGGTTGGCCTCCAGCGGCACCAAGATCAGCGTCACCGACCTGCTGGTCCGCGGCTGCGCCGTCGCGCTGCGCGCCCACCCGGAGATCAACGCCTCCTTCGGTGGTGACGCGATCATCCGGCGCGGGCACGTCAACGTGGGCATCGCCGTCGCGCTGGACGACGGGCTGATCGTTCCCGTGATCAAGGACGCCGATCGCAGGTCGGTGGGCGAGATCGGTGCCGCGGCCAAGGATCTGGCCGCTCGCGCGCGGTCCGGCAAGCTCACCCCGGACGAGTTCTCCGGCGGCACGTTCACGGTCAGCAACCTGGGGATGTACGGCATCGACAGCTTCATCGCGGTGCTCAACCCGCCGGAGGCCGCCATCCTGGCGGTGGGCTCCACCGTGCCGGAGCCGGTGGTGATCGACGACGACGTGCAGGTGCGCCCCCGGATGCGCCTGACGCTCACGGTCGATCACCGGGTCGCCGACGGGGCGACCGCCGCCGCGTTCCTGCGGGACCTGACGGACCTGCTCACCGAACCGCTGCGGGTGCTGGTCTGAGCGAACGATCGCCGGCGCCGGACGCGCCGACGAGGGCGGGAATGGGTCGATGACGATGGCGGACGCGCGGAACGCGCGGTCGGGCGGGATACCCCGGCGCGCCGCGGTGCTGGAGGAACCGGTGGCGCGGGCCTGGCTGCTGCCGTTCCTGATCGCCGGCGTCGCCTGCATCGTCGGCGGCGGCCTGCTGGCCGCGGCGAGCGCCTACGTCACCACCCAGAAAACCGCCTGGGCCACCGCCTATGTGGTGCTGGTCGGCGGCGTGGCCCAGGCCGCTCTCGGCGCCGCGGTGACCTGGCTGCGTCCGGACGCGAACCGGCGCTGGGGCCGGGTCGCCTTCGCCTGCTGGAATCTGGGCAACGCCGGAGTGCTGGCCGGGCAACTGGCATCGCTGGTAGCGCTGACCGATATCGGAAGCGCCCTGCTGGTGGTCGCGCTGGCGCTGGTGCTGGCGAGCACCGCGCGCCGCCCGGTGGCCCGCGGCTCGACGTCCTACGGCCCGACCCCCGAGCACCGGGCACCGCCCCACCCGGGACTGCTGTGGGCGTTCCGGATCCTGCTGGCGATCCTGCTGGCCGGCATCATCGTCGGCACTGCACTGGCGCACCTGACCTGACCCGACCCGCACCCCCCGTTCCGCATGGATCAACTTCCACGGCATGCATCAACGTCGCGGATTTGTGACCCGAGTGACTCCAGGGACTAACTTCGTGCATGCGGGAGAAGTTGATCCATGCGGACAGTGCGGTGGCGGGGCGGGGGCGGGGCGGGCTCGGGATCAGGCCTCCAGGCGCTGGCGCAGCACGTACTGCAGGATGCCGCCGTGCCGGAAGTAGGCCCGCTCGGTGGGGGTGTCGATCCGCACCACCGCGGTGAACTTCCGAGCATCGCCCCCGTCCGGTTGCACCCGAACGGTCACGGAATCCGGCACGTCCTGCTGCCCCTCCAGCCCGACGATCGAGTACGACTCGGTGCCGTCCAGCCCCAGGGTCTCGGCGTTCTCGCCCTCGGCGTACTGCAGCGGCAGCACCCCCATGCCGATCAGGTTGGACCGGTGGATCCGCTCGAACGACTCGGCCAGCACCGCCCTCGCGCCGAGCAGCAGGGTGCCCTTGGCCGCCCAGTCCCGGGACGACCCGGAGCCGTACTCCTTGCCCGCCAGCACGATCAGCGGGGTGCCGGCCTCGGCGTAGGCCTGGGCCGCGTCGAAGATCGTCGTCTGATCGCCGTCCGGCAACTGCCGGGTGTAGCCGCCCTCGACGCCGTCCAGCAACTGGTTGCGCAACCGGATGTTGGCGAACGTGCCGCGGATCATCACCTCGTGGTTGCCGCGTCGGGACCCGTAGGAGTTGAACTCCCGCGGCGTCACGTCGTGCTCCATCAGGTACGCCCCGGCGGGGGAGTCCCGCTTGATGGTGCCGGCCGGCGAGATGTGGTCCGTGGTCACCGAATCGCCGAGCTTGGCCAGCACCCGGGCATCGGTGATGTCGGCCAGCGGTTCCGGTTCGGCGGCCATGCCGTCGAAGTACGGCGGACGCCGGACGTAGGTGGAGTCGTCCTGCCAGTCGAAGCGCTGTCCGGACGGCACCGGCAGGCTGTTCCAGTTCTCGTCACCGGCGTACACGTC
>JBIQML010000521.1:0-3878 GCA_044463405.1 Nakamurella lactea
GACCGCAGCGGTCGAGCGCGCCGCAGCTTCAGGGGAGACCCTGGTACCCGAGTGCTCCTACGCCCGCGCGTGGCTGGCCAAGCACCCCGACGCGGCCGCCCGCGTCACCATCGACTGGCCTGCGGAGGCTTGACCGCTTCGTTGTCGGTACCGCGGCTGTGGCCGGCTCCTGAGGGAGTCCATTGGCGTTCGCCCGAGGGTCCGTCCACACCGGCCGATCCACCGCCCGATCCACCGGCTCGACGGCAAACAGGCCCGGCGCGAACCAGTCGGCGTCTCGAAGTCATCATGGTCGGCCGGCCACCGCGGAGGGATGGAATGCGAGTACTGACGGTGACCTACTCCACGCGCAACGTGCGCGCCGAGGCGTATTTCACCCCAGTTCGTCGCCGTTCGGGTGAATCACCCCAGCCGGGGTGATTCACCCCTGGAGAAAGTCGTGTTGAATCTGCTCCGTCCCGACAGGGCCACCGACTGGGGAACCAGGCGGAACGAATGCATACGACCACCGAGGAGACCAGAAATGGCAACACTGATCGCGTGGAAGTTCGACTCCCCCGAGGGTGCGGCGCAGGCCGAGAGGATCCTCGTCTCGCTCTCGAAGGAAGGGCTCATCACCATTCAGGACGCGGCGACCGTCGAGTGGCTTCCCGGAAAGAAGAAGCCCAAGACCCACCAGGCGAACAACCTCGCGTCCGCAGGGGCCTTCGGTGGCGCGTTCTGGGGATTCCTGTTCGGAATCCTCTTCTTCGTGCCGCTTCTGGGCATGGCGATCGGCGCGGGGGCCGGAGCGTTGAGCGGGTCGCTCGGCGACGTCGGGATCGACGACGAGTTCATCGACGCCGTCAAAGCGAAGGTGACGCCGGGAACGTCGGCACTCTTCCTCCTGTCGGAAAATGCCGTGATCGACAAGGTCCACGATGCGTTCGCCCAAGGACCTGCCGCCGAATTGATCCACACCAACCTCTCGAACGACCAGGAGGCCGCGCTGCGCGAGGCGTTCTCCGAAGACTGAGCCGCGCACTGGGAAGCTCTTCAGGACTGCACGGTCCGAGAATTCTGGTCTCGTGGCGCGAATCCCATCCGATCACAGATAGTGCTGCACCTTCGCCTTTCGGATGGCATCCCGGCGGGAGGTGGCATCGAGCTTTCGGTTGATGTGTTTGACGTGGGTCTTGACCGTGTTGAGCGAGATGAAGAGTTCGTCGGCGATCTCACGGTAGGTCATCGAAGACGCCATGTACCGCAGGATCACCTGCTCGCGTCGCGTCAAGGCGTCCGCGCCGTTCGTCGGCCGTTCCCCGTGAGTGACGACCCCTGGTCGGAGTCTCAGGATGGCGCTGACACTGTCGTTCTTCGGAAGTTTTCGGGCCATCGCCTGGATGACATCGAGCACATCGCCGCCGGCTTCGACCAACGGCAGCAACAAGCCTTCGGAAGCGGCGACATCGAGTGCAGGGGCGAGATGGGGTTCGATCGATTCGCCATACGCGTGGGCCAATCGGGCGTCGAGCAGCGCGCATTCGAGCCGGTCACGTTTGGTTCTGGGCGGATCAACGGCCGCCTCGTCGACGAACTGGCGTGCCTCATCGGTGGCTCCTTCGGCCATGGCGACGATCGCGCCCAGCCTCGAGCGCAGGGTCGGTGAGCTGATCTCGCACATTCTGGCCTTGGCCTCGTCACAGTCACCCGCGGCGACCAGCAGATGGATCTCCTGGGTTCGCGCATGATCGAGAAGACCACTACGCGGTGGATCGGGCCCGACCAGGTCGTGGACCTCGCCGAGCGCCACGGCCGCGGCGTCGAGTCGGCCGTCGACGGTCCACAGACGGCTGAGCGCCACGTTCGCGATCGTCATCGCCCCGGTCCGGAAGGCCGACCGCATCTCCCGAACTGGTACCAGGACGCTCTCGGCGGCAGTGAAATCGGCTCGTTCGGCCTTCAATGCGCCTCGCAGCGCGCGGTTGAAGATTCCGTCGGCGACCTCTGGGGGGCCTTCGCCCTCTGGTTGCAACATGGTGTCGAGCGAATCGAGCGTCTTGGACAGGGCCACCAGCTCTCCGCTGGCGAGTTCGATGTGGGCGGCCATTCCTGCGAGTTCCATCTGCACGAGACGGGACGCCCCGGGGTGGTAGAGGCAGCGGATCTCCTCGGTTGCACGATCCAGCTCGCCTTCCCAGATCCTTGCCTGGGAGGACGCGAGACGAGCGAGGTGGGGCCAGGTGGCATTCGGGTCGTGGCCTTCAGACAGCTCGCCCACCCGCGCGATGGTCGAAACGGTGTCGCCGAGGACGAGCTCGCTCATTGCCTCTACGGCAACAGCCTGGTCCCGTAGGTCGACGTGCTGCGCGCCGGGTGAGGCATCCCGGACCCGCGCTGCAAGCCGGTGCCCTTCGGCGGCGAGTCCGCTGACCATGAGCGCCAGTGCGAAACTCGCAGCAGCGGCCGGGTCGGCCTCGATGTCGTCATTGCCGAGCGACCGTTCGATCATGGTCATCTCTGGCAGGGAAACGAACACGACGTCGAGCGCCGCTCCGTGTACCAAATGGAGCGCCAGGTCGTGGCGTCCCGCTTTCCAATAGTGGCGAAAGGCCGCCACCGGGTCGGCATGGTGTTCGTACCAGCGCGCGGCTCGTTCGTGGAGCACGGTTTCGTGCGGCGCGTCGATCGCTCGCAGGTGGAAGCGGAGCAGGTCGGTCACGAAATTGTGGAACCGGAACGTCTTCCCGTCGACGTCGATGCGTCTCAGGAACAACTGCGCATTCTCCACATCGAGCAGGTTCACCGGGCTGTCCGGGCACAGTGCCTGGGCGATCCCGACAGTGATCTCGTCGACGACACAGGTGTCGAGCAGGAACCGCTGCATGTCAGGGGACTGTGCTGAGAAGACCTCTGCTGCCAGGTACTGCGCGATCACCTGGTTGGTGCCGCGTAGTCGGTCGACTGCTCCGCGGACGTCGTCGCTCTCGCGCAGAACGAGCGCGGCGAGTTGAAGCCCGGCGGCCCAACCTTCGGTTCGGTCGTACACGGTGTCGAAGCAATCGTCCGGAATGCTGACGCCGAGCCCTTCGAGGAGCCGCGCCGCATCCCGGCGCGAAAATCGCAGGTCGGACTCGCGGAGTTCGATCACCCGGGCATCCAGCCGGAGGCGTTGCAGGTCGATCTGAGGCTCTGTGCGCGTCCCGATGACGAGCCCGAGATTGCCCATGTCCCGCGAGACCAAGAATCGGAGGCCGTCATAGACCGGGGCCGACACGTGCTGGAGATCATCCACGACGAGAGAAACCGGAACATCCAGGGCACCGGCACACTCGAGCAGGTACTCGAGCACGTCACGGTCGACGTCTGCGTTCAGGCGCAGCAGATCGGGGAACTGGGGCGCGAACGCGGGCGAACACGTGCGGACCGCGGCGACGAATGCCGGCCAGAATCTGGCCGGGTCCCGGTCGGAGTCGTCGACATGGAGCCATGCGGTCAGACGGCCCGGGTTGCTGCCCGCCCAGTCGGCGAGCAAGGCGGTCTTTCCGGCGCCTGGTGGAGCGACCATGAGCACGATCGGCGCGTTCGAGTCGATGCGCCGGGTGAGTGCGTGGCGCCGCACATGGCGAGCCGGCGACGGTGGTGTCAGGAACTTGGAAGCCGCGAAGATCGGCGATTCGGGACCAACGGGCAGATGCTGCCGCGATGTAGCGGTGCCCATGGTCCGAGAATGTAGCAACTCTGGACGACGGTGCCTCTCGACCCCGCGATGGAAGCGCCGACGTCGGATCTGACATCGTCGCGAGACACCGACCGCGCCGTGGAAGGTATTCTCCGGGGACGTGCCGATGGGCCTCCGCGGGCCGCGGGTCGGGAAGGAGTCGAACATGGGTGTCGAT
>JBIQML010000522.1:0-3860 GCA_044463405.1 Nakamurella lactea
AGCGGGCGCTCAAGATCGCGCGCCAGCCAGTACTCACCGATCACGTCCTCGCGCTTGAGGGCGTCGAACAGAGACGATGCTGCGGCGCGGGCGATGTCCGTGTTGGTCGTCACGCTGCTCTCCCTCTTGTCTTGAGTGCAGTTCCCATCACAGGGGACTTCTTGGGCACAAAAAGAGTCGTCGGGAGTACCTGGAGGGCCTCCTCGATGAGCTCGCCGACCTCCCGGCTGCACGTCATGCGCTCTCCGGTGATCAGCAGGTGGATGAACTGCCGGCTACAACCGACGTAGCGGGCGAGTCGCGCTTGCGAGAAGTCGCGGTGTCGCATGTGTGAAGCCAGTAGCTCCGGGTCCCGAAGGCGCATCCACACCCTCCTGTTCGGTCGCCGATTCCGTTGCCTGTTCACCGTGCCTCATCTCCAGTCAGTTGTCAACGCTAACGCGAAATATAATCGCATGACAGTTGACATCCTGTCAACGAGTTACACGGTTGTTTTTCCGCATGGTGCAGGTCATACGGGCTGCCGGGTCGTCTATTCTCAGTTGACACAGAGTCAACGAGTTGGTGCCGTAGCCAGTTGACGCGGGCCGAGCCTGCCGATTGCGTCAGCGCCACGGACGACGGAGAGTCGCTGCATGCACGCATTTCGCCGCTTCATTGAGGACCAGATGGCACTGCGCAACTGGCAGCAATCCGACCTGGCATCGGCGTCCAAGATGAGCGCACAGCTCGTGTCGAAGCTTCTGAAGGATGAGCGCGAAGTCCTGCCGCGGATGCCCGAGCAGTCCACACTTCGGGCGCTTGCTAGGGCGTTCCCGCCGGCAACGATCCGTGACGTCCGTGCTGCCGCTGTGCGGGCGATGGGCGTCGATGACGTGCCGCCCGTTCAGATCGACCTCGCTGGCTTCGACGATGACGCACTCCTGGCGGAACTGGGACGTCGGATCAAGCGCTCTGCCAAGGCGATGAACCCGCCGACTGGAGCGGCCGACGCTGCCTCCACGGCCCCGCCGACGCCGCCGACTGACATCGCCTCGCGACGCACCGTCCGCCCCTCTCCGAAGCCCCTCCCGAAGGCGGCACACGACCCGAAGCGGCCCAAGGGCGAGGCGTTCGACCCGGACAGCGGCGGGTACGTGGGCGGGGAGACGGAGTAAGTGCCCTACGCGAACATCGAGTATGACGTCCTCACGGGCGGCGACTGTCACGCGCGAGCAGAGGGTCGGATGGTCTGGGAGCAAGTCAACGCCACATGGCGGTCATCTATTGCGATTGCCACGTCGGCGTACTCGGACAGCGAGGTGTCCGTGGTGTTCAAGATCCCGGTGAAGCGCCCGTGGCAACCGACCGCACTACTGATCTTCCGGAACCATCCCGCATGCCGCCTTGACGTGAACTCGATGCACAGGGAGGACGGCGTGCTGTACGACGAAACTCACTGGCAGTGGTGCCGGCGATGGCCCAGCAAGGAGGCGTTCCGCACGGCACCCGACGCCCCTGCCGTCTCGCGGAACGACGCTGTCAGTGGCCCTGAGTACCGTGCAGTGTTGAACTACTTCCTCGACTCGTTCGCGATCGATCGATCGCGACTACAATGGGCTGATCCACCGGGAGGTGTGCAATGACCGAGACTGCCGAAGCACTCCTGGACGAACTTACCGCAAGCTATCGGTCGAGTTTGGTGATCGAATCGATTGGCAGCGTTACTCAGGTGACGACCGCCAGTACGCTCCGCGACGGTACCCCGGTGACTGTGTACCTGGAGCCACATGGAGACGACTTCGCGATCTCTGACCGTGGCCTTATCGCCGACCACCTCGACACCTTCGGAGTCGATCTCGGGCGCACGAACGTCGCGGAATCCTGGAGCTTGATCCGGTCAAGCGTGGGCTTTCCCGTGGCGTTCGGCGCGGACGACTGGGAACTAACTGCCGTGGCCGGCCGCGCTACTCTAGCGCTGGCCATCCAGGCCATCGCTGATAGCGCGGTCCGCGGCGACGCATTGCGGGTTCTAGCGCGTGGGTATGTGCCGCAAACATTCGCAGGGCGGATTACCTCGCGCCTAGGCCGCACACTCGCCATTGTCCCGAAGGCTCCCATGCCCGGGAGGCATGGCGGCGTGAGGATCGTCACCTGTACAGCCGGAACCAAGCGCCCGCGTTATGTACAGGCTCTAAGCGGTGGCGCTAGCAAGATCCCAAGCTTCGATCACGCAGTTTCATTGTGGGCCGGGTCGAACACAGACAAGGAAGATCGCGTCTCCCTCCTCCAAGATCGAGGTAGCGACTGGGAGCCCTGGCAGATTTCACAGCTAGCGGAGGTCAGCCAGACCGTAACGGAACGCAACATTGACGCGCTCATCGAGGAGATTACTCGTTCGGAAGCTGTTGACCTGCAACGATAAGACTACATCGGTGTAGTTTGTCCTGATTGTCGGACCCATAGTGCATGGTGTCGTCATGGCGATACCACACCCATGGCGCGAACTCAGAGGGCTGCCGCACATCGACCTCTCCTGGCATGATCTGCCGGTCGAGTTCGGCCGCACGGACGGCTGCTCAATTGAGATGGACCGTCGGCTGTCCCAGGTGCAACGCCGCTGCACGCTGGCCCATGAGCTGACGCACATCCGGCGCGGGCACCAGACAGTCCAGCCGCCCGCAGTCGAGCGCTCGGTGCGCCTTGAGACGGCGCGGCGACTACTCCCGCTCGCGATCCTGACTGGGGCGCTGGCCTACACACTGGACCTGGACTATGCGGCGTGGGACTGCTGGGTGACTCGCGACGTGCTGGAGGACCGACTGGACGGCCTGACCGACTACGAGCGCGCGGCCGTTATGGCCGCCACCGCCCACCACCGAGACGCATCGTGACCCCCGCCGAGATCCTCGCCTTCGAGCGGCACTGGTGGCTGCACGCCGGCAACAAGGAGCAGGCGATCCGGGAGCAGTTCGGGGTGACGCCGACTAGGTATTACCAGAGGCTGCGGGAGGTCGTCATAGACCCGGCCAGTCTGGCGATCGATCCGACCACAGTCCAGTGCGTGAGGCGGATCATGGCGCGCACGGCACGGCGCAAAATCTAAATGGCTACCTAGATGGCTACCATTGCTTGGAACAACCCAGATGGGGTGAGTACTCCACCTGGGAAAATACAGTCGGGGTGGCGGGATTCGAACCCACGGCCTCTTCGTCCCGAACGAAGAGAATGGGGTAGAATTGACGCACGGGCAGCGTCTTGACCTCGCAAAATGTGCACTGCGTCGCGTAGCATCGCATTGGAGAATGGCTACCCGAATGGCTACCACGATGGGACGACCATGAGCAAAGCGAGGCCGGTGGACTACGGATCGGGGTCCGTGTACCAGATCCATGACCATCGGACGTGCCCCCCGGCTGCCGACAAGGTGCGGCCCGAGCACGATTGCCAGGGCCGCTGGGTCGGCATCATCGAAGCCGGGTGGACAGCTGACGGGAAGCGCCGCCGCGTCAAGGTCACCGCCAGTACTGAGGCTCAGGTCAAGGCGCGCATCCGCAAGCGTCGTGCGGAGATCGAGTCGGATGGGTCGCCGAGCGTGGTCGGCGCGCATCGCGTCCGCGTCAAGGTATTCGCGGAGCGCTGGCAGGAGATCGCCAAGACCAGACTGCGCCCCAACGCCTTCACGGCCGACGCCGCGGCCATTAACAAATGGATCACTCCGACCATTGGACACAAGCGCATCGCCGACCTGACTCCGGGTGACGTGCGGGCCGTAGCCACGGCAATCTACAAGGCAGGCCGTAGCGGGTCCACGGCGAACCGCGTGCACGGCACGCTGCACAAGATGCTGAACGACGCTTTGGTCGACGGCTATCCCGTGC
>JBIQML010000523.1:0-3823 GCA_044463405.1 Nakamurella lactea
TTGTCGCGGCCTGAGGCGCGTGTATAGTCTACTAAGTCGGTAGGAATACATAGCTAAGGAGGTGCCTCGATGAGGCTGGTATCGGCCCGGTTCCGGGCGGCAGTGGTGCTCCTTCTCGCGGCGGCGGTCGGCCTGGCGGGCTGCTCCTCCGGTGCGAATCCCGGCGCTGACACGGTGGCGATCGTCGCCTACTCGGTGCCGAAGTCCGCCTACGACGCGTTGGAGTCCGCATTCGGCGCCACAGCGGCGGGGCAGGACGTCACCTTCTCCGCCTCCTACGGCCCCAGCGGCACGCAGAGCAAGGCTGTCGGCAGCGGGCAACCCGCCGACTACGTGGCGTTCTCGCTGCAACCGGACATGACCCGCCTGGTGCCCTCCGTGGTGGCCAAGGACTGGAACGCCGGTCCCACCAAGGGAATCGTGTCGGACTCCGTCGTGGTGATGGTGGTGCGCCAGGGCAATCCCAAGCACATCACCGGCTGGGACGACCTGATCAAGCCCGGCGTGAAGATCGTCACACCCGACCCAGCCTCGTCCGGGTCGGCCAAGTGGAACATCCTGGCCGCCTACAGCCAGGTCCTCGCGCGCGGTGGCAGCGAAGCCGATGCCAGGAACTACCTGACCGACTTCTACCGGCACGTGGTCAGCAAGCCGGCCAGCGGCGCGCAGGCCACGGTGACCTTTGAGGCCGGGACCGGCGACGTGCTGATCTCCTACGAGAACGAGGCCATCGCCGCCAGGCAGAAGGGGGTCGCCATCGACTACGTGGTGCCATCGGCGACCTTCCTGATCGAGAATCCCGCGGCGGTGACGGCGGACGCCTCCCAGGGCGCCAAGGACTTCCTGGCCTTCGCCCTCAGCGATGCCGGGCAGAAGATCTTCTCTGCCAACGGGTTCCGCCCGGTCGTCGAGGGTGTCGACCCGGGCACGGTGACGGGCGCCAACGACCCCGCCGACCCGTTCCCGGCGATCGAGAACCTGACCACCATCGACGATCTGGGCGGCTGGCCCGCGGTCGACGAGACGTTCTTCGACCAGAGGACCGGCATCGTCGCCGAGGCCGAACGGGCCGCCCGATGAGCGTCGCAGCGATCGCGCAGCGCCGCGTCACCGCCGCCCGCCGCCGCGCGGCGGACCGCGCCGGGGAGCGTCTGGGAGCGGCGTCCGGCCTCGGCCTGGGCGTCGCTGTGCTGTGGTTCAGCCTGCTGGTGATGCTGCCGATGGCGGCGGTGGTCGCGACCGGCCTGTCCGGAGGATGGTCCGGGTTCCTGTCCGCCGTCACCTCGCCCGGATCGCTGTCCTCTCTGCGGTTCACGCTCATCTGCGTGGTCATCGTCACCGTCGTCAATGCGGTGATGGGCACGGTGATCGCCTGGCTGCTGGTGCGCGACCGGTTCCCCGGGCGGCGGCTGCTGGATCTGGTGATCGACATCCCGTTCGCGCTGCCGACGATCGTGGCCGGGCTGGTGATGCTGACCCTGTACGGATCGTCCAGCCCGGTCGGGATCAACCTGCTGGGATCGGGGGGCGGCGTGGTGCTCGCGCTGCTGTTCGTCACGCTGCCGTTCGTCGTTCGCAGCGTGCAACCGGTGCTGCAGGCGGTGGATCGGGAGGCGGAGCAGGCCGCGGCCTCGCTCGGCGCGTCCTCCTGGGTGACGTTCCGGCGCATCGTGCTGCCCGCGCTGCTGCCGGCCATCGGGTCGGGCAGCGCGCTGACCTTCGCGCGGGGCATGGGGGAGTACGGGTCGGTGCTGCTGATCTCCGGCGGGCTGGACCACACCCGGGTGTCGTCGATGTACGTCTTCCAGCAGGTGCAGAACGTCGACTATCCGGCCGCGGCGGCCGTGGCCACGGTGCTGCTGACCGTCAGCGTCGCCGTGATCGCGCTGCTGCAAGTGCTACAGCGTCGGGCAGCGCGCCATGGGTGAGGTGGCGATCCGGAGATCGCTGCGCGGGGCGGCGATCGCGTACGTCGGCGTGCTGGTGATCGTGCCGGTGGTGATGGTCGTGTGGCGGACCGTCGCCGCCGGCGCGGGCACCTTCGTGCAGGCGATCTCGTCCCCGCAGGCGCTCGCGGCGTTCCGGCTGACGGCCATCGTGGCCGGCGCCGCCGTGGCGATCAACGTGGCCTTCGGCGTCGGGATGGCGTTGCTGCTGGCCAGGTATCGCTTTCCCGGTCGCCGCCTGCTGGCAGTGCTGGTGGACGCGCCGGTGTCGGTGTCGCCGATCGTGGTGGGCCTGGCGCTGGTGCTGGCCTACGGCCCCCGCGAGGGCTGGCTCGGAGCCTGGCTGCACCGGATGGGCATCGAGGTGATCTACTCCACGCCCGGCATGATCGCGGCCACCGCCTTCGTGACGCTGCCGCTGGTGCTGCGCGAGATCGTTCTGGTGCTCACCGTCGAGGGACTGGACGCCGATCATGCCGCGCGGGTACTGGGAGCCTCCGCCGTGCAACGGTTCTGGCGGATCACCCTGCCGACCCTGCGAGCCGCGTTGACCTACGGCGTCGTGCTCAGCCTGGCCAGGGCGATCGGGGAGTTCGGTGCGGTGAAGGTGGTCTCGGGCAACATCAGCGGTGCGGGGCAGACCCAGACGGCCACCCTGCTGGTGGACCAGAGCATCGAGCAACTGGAACCCGGCAGCTACCAGGTGTCGCTGGTGTTGATCGTGGTGGCCGTCGCCGCGATCGTGATCGCGTCCGCGTTGCAGTCGGGAAGGGAGAGGACATGAGCATCGAGGTGAAGGCGGTGACGAAGCGTTTCGGCGACTTCCTCGCGCTGGACGGCGTGGACATCACCGTGGCCGAGGGCAGGCTCACCGCGCTGCTCGGACCGAGCGGCGGCGGGAAGTCCACGCTGCTGCGCATCATCGGCGGTCTGGACACCGCCGACGACGGTGCGGTGTTCCTGGGCGGCGAGGACGTCACGACCGTGTCCGCGCGGCGCCGCAACGTGGGGTTCGTGTTCCAGCACTACGCGGCGTTCCGGCACCTGACGGTGCGGCGGAACGTGGCCTTCGGGCTGGAGATCCGCAAGCTGGGCAAGGCCGAGATCCGCCACCGCGTCGACGAACTGCTGCAGCTGGTGCACCTGGACCAGTTCGCCGACCGGCTGCCCTCCCAGCTGTCCGGCGGCCAGCGCCAGCGGATGGCGCTGGCCCGCGCGCTGGCCGTGCGCCCGCGGGTGTTGCTGCTGGACGAGCCGTTCGGTGCCCTGGACACGGCGGTCCGTCGGGAGCTGCGGGAGTGGTTGCGCCGGTTGCACGACGAGATGGCGGTGACGACGCTGCTGGTGACCCACGACCAGGAGGAGGCCCTGGAGGCCGCCGACGAGATCGTGGTCATCAACCACGGGCGGGTCGAGCAGGCCGGCACCCCGCAGGAACTGTACGACCGGCCGGCCAACGACTTCGTGATGGGCTTCCTCGGTCCGGTCACCCGATTCGACGGGGCGCTGGTGCGGCCGCACGACATCGAGGTGCACCGCGAGCGCGTGCAGGGGTCGGTTCCCGCGACGGTGCTGCGGCTGCACCGGCTCGGCTTCGAGTTCCGGGTGCACCTGCGGGCGGGCGGCGAGGACGTCTGGGCGCAGTTGGCCCCCAGGGAGATCCGCGCGCTGCACCTGCGCCCCGGCGACGATGTCTGGTTGTGGTCGCCGCGCTGACGGGTGCGACAATGCGCCGGTGCAGATCTCGGCCAGGGCGGACTACGCGGTGCGCGCCCTGCTGTGCATGGCGGCGCACGAACCCGACCTGGTGAACGTCGAGACCATCGTCACCGAACAGGGCCTGCCGCGGAAGTTCATCGAGTCCATCCTGGGTCAGC
>JBIQML010000524.1:0-3804 GCA_044463405.1 Nakamurella lactea
AGGCGGCCACCTACTACCAGACGCTGGCCGTCGACTCGGCGATCAAGGAGGGCGGCGCGGAGGTTCGTCTCGCCCTGGAGAACCTGGACCCGAAGGCCTGGTCCCAGGACCCGATCCAGAAGGTCTTCAAGGCGCTGGAGACCTGCGTCAGCAAGGGCTACTTCGTGCCGGGCGGCTCGGGCACCCAGTTCACGGCGGCGCAGGCGCAGTGGTCCAACGACGAGAAGGCGCTGCTGTACCCGTCCGGGTCGTGGATCGAGAACGAGATGAAGAAGGCCACCAAGAAGGGCTTCAAGATGATGGGCGTGCCGGAGATGACCGTCACCGACTCGCCGAAGATGCCCTACGCATCGCTGCGCAGCGCGGCCGGCGAGCCGTACATCGTGCCCAGCCAGGCCGCCAACCCGGCCGGCGGCAAGGAGTTGCTGCGCGCCATGCTCAGCAACGACGCGGCCACCAACTTCGTCAAGACCCGGCTGGCGCCGACCATCGTCTCGGGCACCATCCCCAAGGACGGGTTCGGGTCCACCGCCCTGGTCTCGCAGGCCAACATGCTCGACGCGGCCGGCGAGAACGTGTTCAACTACCAGTTCGTGGACTTCTACGGCATGAACACCGACCAGCTGGTGATCTGGAACTCGTTCCTGTCCGGGCAGGCCGACGCGGCCGCGCTGACCAAGCAGTTGCAGAAGATCACCGACGACACCGCGAAGAACGCGAAGCAGAAGATCACCGTTACCAAGTGACCTAAGGTTCTTCGCATCCCCCGCCCGGGTGGGCGGTGACGACGTCCGCAGGGACGCCGTCACCGCACACCCGGGCCCGGCACGGTGAGGATCGAGACATGAGCCGGCCCAGCATCATCACCGCCCGTCAGTCCGCGGTGACCAGCCCGTCGGGGGCCGCCGGACCGGACGGATCCGGTCCCTCCGCACCGCCCGCCGCGGTACTCGCCGGGATCCTGGTGCTGGTCGGCGGGCTGTCCGCGGTCGCGCAACTGGCCCTGCCCTGGTCGTCGACGGCGACGGGGTCCGTCTCCGGCTGGGGCCAGTACTACGACACCGCCCACCACGGAGCCGGCGAGGTCGTCGCCGCGTACGCCATCCTGATCGGCGCCATCGCGGGACTGGTCATGCTGGTGGCCGGTGTCCGGATGCTCATGCCGAACGCCGACCACCGCAGTCCGCGGCTGGCGGCGACGATCGCGGCTCTGGTGGCGATCGTGTGCGCCGCGTGGACGCTGGCCGTGGGGGCCGGACCGGCTGCGGCGCATGCGACGTTCGGCTGGTACCTGTTCCTGATCGCGGGCCTGCTGGGGATCCTCGGCGTGGCGCTGGCGCGTTCCGCGCTCACGGCGGCGACCGCGCTGCTGTTGGCCTCCGGGGTCGCGGCGCTGGTTCAGCTGGTGCTGCCGTGGTTCTCGTCCGGGAACCGGGCCATCACCGGGTGGCAGCAGTACTACAACGTGGCGCACCCCCGGAGCGGTGACGTGATCGCCGCGTACGCCATCCTGGTGGCGGCGATCGCCGGCCTGGTCGTCCTAGTGGCCGGCATCCTGCTGGCACTGCGGGTCGGACCTGGCCGCGCCTTGGTGGCCCTGGCGCTGGCCGGCTCGGTGGTGCTGTTGGTCTGTGCCGCCTGGTGGCTGGCAGTCGGCAGCACGCCGCGCGGCGCGACGCTGAGCTTCGGCTGGTACCTGTTCCTGATCGCCGGGGTGCTGGGCCTGCTGGGCGCGCTGGCCGCCGGGGCCGCCGGGACCCGGCTCGACGCGTCCGCGACGCTGCTGATGCTGGCCGGCCTCGGTGGCCTGGCCGCGATCGCGTTGCCGTGGTTTCGCACCACCGGCTGGGGCTTCTACTACCGCACCGCGCACCACGGCTTCACCGAGATCGGGGCCGCGTACGCGGTCCTGCTGGGCATCCTCGCCGCGGCTGTGCTGCTGCTGACCGGCATCGCGATGATGGCCCGGCCGGCACAGCGGCGCCTGCTGGCCCGCGTCGCCCGGGTCGCCGCGATCGTCGCGCTGGTATGCATCGGATGGTGGCTGCTGCTCGGTCCCGGGGCGTTCGCCGACAAGGTCGCCTCCGGCGGGTTCGGCTGGTACCTGTTCGTGCTGGCCGGCGTGCTCGGCCTGATCGGCGCCCTGATCCCGCTGACCACCGTCTCGTTCGACAAGGTCAGTTTCATGGTGGTGTTCCTCGGCGTGCCGGTGGTGATCTTCCTGGTGTTCGTGGTCTCGCCGTTCGTGCAGGCCGTCTACTACTCGATGACGGACTGGGGCGGCTTCTCGGCCACCATGAACTTCATCGGGCTGGACAACTACACCCGGCTGTTCTCCGACGACACGTTCCGCCGGGCGGTGCTGAACAACATCGAACTGGGCATCGTGGTGCCGCTGGTGACCATCGTCCTGGCGCTGGCCGTGGCGAGCATGGTCACGGTCGGCGGACCGTCCCGCGGCCCGGTCCGCGGCATCCGCGCCTCCAGCCTGTATCGGGTGGTCTCGTTCTTCCCGTACACCATCCCTGCCATCGTGATCGGCCTGATCTGGGCGCAGGTGTACAACCCGTCGGCCGGCATCCTGAACGGTTTCCTGACCTCGATCGGGTTCGACCAATTCACCAACTTCGCCTGGCTGGGCGTGGCCGGTGCCGCCATGCCGGCCTCCATGTTCGTGATCATCTGGAGCTTCGTCGGGTTCTACGCCGTGCTGTTCATCGCGTCCATCAAGGGCATCTCCGCGGAGGTCTACGAGGCCGCCCGGCTGGACGGTGCGGGCCGGTTCCGCACGGCGATATCGGTGACCATCCCGCTGATCCGGGACACCATCCAGACCGCCTACATCTACATCGGCATCGCGGCCCTGGACGCGTTCGTGTACATGATGGCGCTCAACCCGTTCGGCGGGCCGGACTACACCACGCTGACCATGTCGCAGGACCTGTACAACACCGCCTTCCGCAAGGGCGAGTTCGGCTACGCCACCTCGATGGGTGTGATCCTGGCGATCGTGACGCTGCTGTTCGCGACCCTGGTGTTCGCGGTCAACAGGCTCACCGGCGGTGGCCGGGACGCACCCAAGCGACGCAAGCGACGCGATGCGAAGGTCATCGCAGTCGCGGCCCAACCCGTCTCGACGACTCCGCTGGGGTGACGCCATGACCACGCTGACCTCCCAGACCCGCGCACCGGGCGCCGCGCCGAAGACCAACCGCCCTGGCATGAGCGGCGGAGACCGGGCAGTCTCCGTCACCGCCCATGTGCTGCTGGTCATCTGGACGCTGATCGTCATCATCCCGCTGCTGTGGGTGTTGATGAGCTCGTTCAAGACGACCTCGCAGGTGCTGTCCAACCCGCTGTCGTTGCCGACCTCGCTGCACTGGGGGAACTACGCCAGCGCCTGGGAGACCGCCGGCATCGGCAAGTGGTTCCTGAACACCATCATCGTGGTCGGCTTTGCGCTGGTGATCGTGATGGTGCTCGGCGCCATGTGCGCCTACGTGCTGGCCCGTTACAGCTTCCCGGGCAACCGGCTGATCTACTACCTGATGCTGGCGGGCCTGACGTTCCCGATCTTCCTGGCCATCGTCCCGCTGTTCTTCACGCTGAAGGGCATCGGGCTGCTGAACACGTTGCCCGGGCTGATCCTGACGTATGTGGCGTTCGCGCTGCCGTTCACGGTGTTCTTCCTGCACTCGTTCTTCGGCTCGCTGCCCAACGAGATCTACGAGGCGGCGCAGGTGGACGGCGCCAGCGAGTGGCGCACCTTCTTCCAGGTGATGCTGCCGATGGCCAGGCCGGGCA
>JBIQML010000525.1:0-3785 GCA_044463405.1 Nakamurella lactea
GATCATCGTGGCCAGCACCACGGTCGCGGCGATCGCGCCGTACACGGCGATCCGGCGCGGCCGCACCTGCAGCACCGGGCCGTTGGCGCCGGGTCGCGGGCGCTGACGTGACCGGTCGGCCAGCGACGACCAGTCCTCAGCCTCGCCGGGCCGCCCGCCCGCTGCGCCGTCGCTTTCCGCACCCATCGTTCGCTCCGGCTCCGCTCCCCGGCGCCCTGCCGCTCCGCGGCGACGGGCACCGCCCGCTGCGCCGTCGCTCACCGGAACCCCAGGTGTGCGGGGGCGCCGCGCAGCTCACGCAGCACCAATGCGGTGGACAGTGCGGCCGCCATGGCCTCGCCGCCCTTGTCCTCGACGGCGTCCGGCCCACCGTTGCGGGCCAGCGCCTGCTCGATGCTGTCGCAGGTCAGCACGCCGTTGCCCACCGGCACGCCGGCGTCCAGCGCGACCCTGGTCAGTCCGGCCGTCACGGCGTCGCAGACGTACTCGAAGTGCGGAGTGCCTCCGCGAATCACCGCGCCGAGCGCGACCACCGCGTCGTGGTTGGACGCCAGCTGCGCGGCCACCACGGAGAGCTCGATGGCACCCGGCACCCGGACCACCGTGGGATCGGGCACCCCGGCCGTCCTGGCGACGTGCACGGCGCGATCCAGCAAGGCGTCGACGATCTCCCGGTGCCAGCTGGTCGCCACCACCGCGACCCGCAGGCCGTCGGCCTGCGGGACCTGCAGCTCGGGCCTGCCCTCGCCGCTCACGGTGTGAACTCCCCGGCGTCCAGCCCGTCGATCTGGTGGCCCATCCGGTCCCGCTTGGTGGTCAGGTACCGCAGGTTGTGCGGGTTGACCGACACCGGCAGCGGCACCCGGCCGACCACCTTCAGCCCGTACCCCTCCAGGCCGGCCCGCTTGGCGGGATTGTTGGTCAGAAGGCGCATGGTCCGCACACCCAGGTCGACCAGGATCTGCGCGCCGGTGCCGTAGTCGCGGGCGTCCGCGGGCAGGCCGAGATCCAGGTTGGCGTCCAGGGTGTCGCGACCGGAGTCCTGCAGCTGGTAGGCCTGCAGCTTGTGCATCAGGCCGATGCCGCGGCCCTCGTGACCGCGGATGTACACCACGGCTCCGCGCCCCTCGGCCGCCACCGCCTCCAGCGAAGCCTGAAGTTGCGGGCCGCAGTCGCAGCGCAACGAGCCGAACACGTCACCGGTCAGGCATTCCGAGTGCATCCGGATCAGCACGTCTTCCCCGTCACCGATGTCGCCGTAGACGAACGCCAGGTGCTCGCGGTTGTCGTAGCTGGAGGAATAGCCGATGGCGGCGAACTCGCCGCACGCCAGCGGGACGCGCGCGGTGGCGACCCGCTCGACCAGCTTCTCCGAGCGACGCCGGTAGGCGATCAGGTCGGCGATGGTGATGATCGCCAGACCGTGTTCGTCGGCGAACACCCGCAGCTCGTCGGCGCGCGCCATGCCGGAGGGATCCTTCTCCGAGACGATCTCGCAGAGCACCCCGGCCGGTCGCAGCCCTGCCAGCTTCGCCAGGTCGACGGCCGCCTCGGTGTGGCCCGGGCGCCGCAGCACGCCGCCGTCCTTGGCGCGCAGCGGCACCACGTGCCCCGGTCGGCACAGGTCGGCGTCCGTGGTGTCCGGGTCGGCCAGCAGCCGGATGGTGTGCGCCCGGTCGGTGGCGGAGATGCCGGTACTGATGCCCTCCCGCGCGTCGACGGTGACGGTGTAGGCGGTGCCGCGCCGGTCCTGGTTCACCCGGAACATCGGCGGCAGGTCCAGCCGGTCGGCGTCGGACTCCGTGATCGGCACGCAGATGTACCCGGAGGTGTAGCGCACCATGAAGGCGATCAACTCGGGAGTGACCAGTTCCGCGGCGAAGATCAGGTCGCCCTCGTTCTCCCGGTCCTCGTCGTCGATGACGATCACCGGATGACCCGCCGCGATCTCCGCGATCGCGGTCGGGATGGTGTGGAAGCCGGCCGGGGTGCGCTCCCAATCCGTGCCGCGCCCGCCGGGGGCGGCCGGCTCCGCGGGCGCCACCGTGCTGCTCATGGCTCGGTCACCTCCCGGAACGCCAGTAACCGTTCGGCGTACTTGGCCATCACATCCACCTCGATATTGCACGCGTCTCCCGCCGATCGGCGGCCCATGGTGGTAGCGCCGCGGGTGGCCGGAATGATTCCTAGGGTGAACGTCGTGCCGTCCACGGAGTCTGTGACGTCGATCACGGTCAGCGAGATACCGTCCACGGCGACGGCCCCCTTCGGCGCCAGGTAGCGGCCCAGATCGGCGGCGACGGAGATGGCGACCTCGTCGTATCCCGGGTGGGGAGTGCGCGAGACGAGGGTCCCCACACCGTCGACGTGACCCTGCACCAGGTGCCCACCGAGCCGGGTGGTGGGGGTGACGGAGCGCTCCAGGTTGACCGGCGTTCCGGGCAACCAGGCCTTGGCCGTGGTGCGGGAGAGCGTCTCGTCCATCATCTCGGCGGTGAAGGTGTCGGCCCGGCTGGCCACCACGGTCAGGCAGACACCGTTGACGGCGATCGAGTCCCCGTACGAGACGTCGGCGGTGACCTTGGGGCCGCGAACGGTGACGCGGGCATCCGACGAGTCGTCGGCCGCCGTCATCGCGACGATCTCGCCGAGTTCCTCCACGATCCCGGTGAACATGCGCCCATCCTCCGCGTGATGCCGCCTCCTTGAGGGCGGTCGCCTGCCTCCATCCTCCCCCACGACCAGCGGGCGCCGACGGCCGGCGATGGCGGTCCCGCCGGGCGGCCGGTCATGCGGGCGACGCGCCGGAGTCCGCGGTCACCCCGGCAGCGGCCCGCACCCGCCGGCGCAGGGCAGCGACCGCCGCCGCGGGGTCGTCGGCGCCGTACACGGCGGAACCGGCGACGAAGCAATCCGCCCCGGCCTCCGCGGCGGCCTCGATGGTGTCCGCATTCACGCCGCCATCCACCCCGACCACCACCTTCAGGTGGCCCGAGTCGACCATGCGGCGCGCACGGCGGACCTTCTCCAGCATCTCCGCCAGGAAGGACTGCCCGCCGAACCCGGGCTCCACCGTCATGATCAGCAAGGTGTCGTAGCTGCGCAGCACCTCGATCCAGTCGTCCAGTGGGGTGGCCGGCTTGAGCGACAGGCCCGCCATCGCCCCGGCGGCCTGCAGGTCCCTGGCCAGGCTGATCGGTTCGGCGACGGCCTCGGCGTGCACGGTGACGTTGTGCGCGCCCGCCTCGGCGTACCCCAGCGCCCACCGGTCCGGATCGTCGATCATCAGGTGACAGTCCAGGGGGATGTCGGTGGCCCGCCTCAGCGCCTGCACGACGGGCAGGCCGATGGTCAGGTTCGGCACGAAGTGGTTGTCCATCACATCGACGTGCAGCCAGTCCGCCCCGCCGTCCCCTCCCACCGCGGCCGCCTCCGCAGCGAGGTTGGCGAAGTCCGCCGACAGGATGCTGGGGGCGATCAGGTGCCGTGGGCCACTCATGGTGGCGACAGTAATGGCACCCGACTCGCCCGGCACCGGGCCCCGACGGTCGGGGCGGCCACACCCCGGATATCACGTCCACACCTTCGAGCACCAGCGGGACCCCGTCGACCAGCAATGCCAGGGCGATCAGCGCGGCGATCGGCGGCGGCAGGGCTGCGGCCCCTGCTCGCGGGACTGGGATCGGATCAGTGACACACCGGGTCGATGACGTCCAGACCGTCCAGGAACAGCAGGACCCCGTCGGCGGCCAGCAGCAGGGCGACGGCGATGGTGATCCAGACCG
>JBIQML010000526.1:0-3781 GCA_044463405.1 Nakamurella lactea
GGGGCAGCGCGGCCTCCAGGACCACGGCCACCACCGCGGCCCCCAGCACGATCAGCACCGGCATGATCGCCGGCAGGTCCACGGACGGTGCGGTGATCTTGTCCAGCGGTGGTGCCGCCGGCGCGAGCGGCGCCATTACCGGGGTCAGGATCACGGCCATCGGGGCGGGCGCCATCAGTTGCCACCTTCACTGGATGCGTCGGATGCCGCACCGACCTGGATTCCAGGTGGCGGGTTGGTCGATCCGACGTCCGACATCGTCTGGGCCACCGTCGGCCCGATCACGTCCAGCACCGGCGTCGGGTACAGCCCCAGGAAGATGATCGCCGCCACCAGCGGGGCGACCACCGCGATCTCCCGCCGCGTCAGGTCCCCGAAGCGCGTCTTGTGCGACTTGACCAGCGGGTGCACAGCGGTGGCGGTGACGCCGTCCGGCAGCACGCTGCCCGCCGGGCCCATCTGGCTGAGTTCGGCGGCGCTGTAGACCGGTTCGGTGGTCGGGCCCTCGTCGTCGTCGACCACGGCCTTGCCGCGGATCGGGCCGGTCATGGTCTGCTGGAAGATCCACAACATGTAGACCGCCGCCAGGATGATCCCGACGGTGCCGATGGTGCCCCAGGCGATGCTGCGCCGGAACGTGCCGATCAGCACCAGGAACTCCGAGATGAACGAGTTGGTGCCGGGCAGTGCGATGGTCGCCATGGTCGCCACCATGAACACGCCGCCGAGGATCGGCGCCACCTTCCACACCCCGCCGTAGTCGCGCACGAACCGGGACCGGCCGCGGTTGATCAGCATGCCGACGATGATGAACAGCAGCCCGGTGGTGATCCCGTGGTTGACCATGTACAGCACGGCGCCGGTCATCGCCTGGGTGGTGAACGCGAAAATGCCCAGCGCGATGAATCCGAAGTGAGCGATCGAGGTATAGGTGACGAAGCGTTTGAGGTCGGTCTGGCCGGCCGCCACGATCGCCCCGTACAGGATGCCGATGGCCGCCATCACCAGCAGCAGCCACGCGTAGTCGTGCGAGGCCGCCGGCAGCAGCGGCAGGCAGATCCGCAGGAACCCGAACGTGCCGACCTTGTCCATCAGGGTGACCAGCAGCGTGGACGTCCCGGTGGGCGCCTCGGCACCGGCGTACGGCAGCCAGGTGTGCAGCGGCACCAGCGGCGCCTTGATCGCGAACGCGGCGCCGAACCCGGCGAAGATCCATAGCTGGGTGGACTCCGGGATCTGGTGGGCCACGCTGCGCAGCGTCTGCCAGTCCAGCGTGCCCGAGGGCAGCACGTGCGTGGAGGCGACGTACAGCCCGATCAGCGAGGCCAGCATGAGCAGGCTGCCGACCAGCGAGTAGATGAAGAACTTCATCGCCGCGCCGGCCCGCCGCGGGCCGCCGAAGTACCCGATGAGGAAGTACATCGGGATCAGCATGACCTCGAAAAAGAAGTAGAACAGGAACACGTCGGCGGCGGCGAACACGCCGATCAGCGCGAACTCCAGCGCCATCACCAGCGCGAAGTAGCCGCCGATGGTGCGGCCCTCGGGCAACCGCTCCTCCCAGGAGAAGCCAAGCACGATCGGGGTGAGGAACGCCGTGAGCGCGATCATCACCAGCGAGATCCCGTCGGTGCCCAGCGAGAAGTGGATGCCGAACGTGGGAATCCAGCTCACGTCGGTGGACACCTTGAGGGTGCTGGTGCCGCCCCCGGCGGACAGGAAGCTGCGGTAGTCGAACCACAGCGCGACGGCGAACGCGAACTCGACCACCGAGATGGCCAGCGCCGTCAGCTTGACGGTGCGCACCTCGGCGCCGCGCATCGAGGTCAGCGCCACCGACCCGACCAGCGGCAGGCCCAGCAGGATCAACAGGTACGGGAAGTTCACGAGAACCTCACCACCATCAGGGCCACGGTCACCAGCAGCGCGCCGGAGAGCATGGACAGCGCGTAGGAGCGGACGTAGCCGTTCTGCCAGCGGCGCCACCACTGGCCGAGGCCGGCCGCGGCGACCCCGAAGCCGTCGACGACGCCGTCGATGCCGCGGTTGTCGGTCGTCACCGAGGTTTGCATGAGCCATCGACCCGGCCGGGCGAAGACCGCCTCGTTGACGATGTCACCGCCGAGCTGGGCCCTGGCGAGCCGGACGACGGGATCCCTGGTGGCCGGGGCGGTCACCGGGACCGGGCGGGCGCCGAAGATGACCCAGGCTATGCCGGCGCCGATCACCATCACGGCCAGCGACAGCCCGGTGATCACGCCGGCGGACAGGATCTCCGGGTGCGGCTCGATGGCCGGCCCGAACGCCGGGCTGGCCAGCCATCCGGTCAGCCGGTCGCCGATGGCCAGGAACGCCCCGCCGCCGAGCGAGCCGATGGCCAGCAGGATCATCGGCACCAGCATCGAGGGCGGCGCCTCGTGCGGGTGGTAGTCGCGGCCGTCCGGGGTGCGCAACTCCTGCCAGCGTGGCTTGCCGAAGAACACCATCACCATGAAGCGGGTCATGTAGAACGCCGTCAGCCCGGCCCCGATCAGCGCGGCCAGCCCCAGGATCCAGCCCTTGGCGCCGCCGGCCGCGAAGGCCGCCTCGATGATCGGGTCCTTGGAGAAGAAGCCGGACAGGAACGGGAACCCGATGATCGCGAGGTAGCCGCAGGTCATGGTGGCGAACGTGATCGGCATCCTGCGCCACAGGCCGCCGAAGTGCCGCATGTCCACGTCGTCGTTCATGGCGTGCATGACCGAGCCGGCGGACAGGAAGAGTTCGGCCTTGAAGAACCCGTGCGAGAGCAGGTGCAGGATCGCCAATCCGTACACGCCGGTGCCCAGGCCGGCGGCCAGGAACATGTAGCCGATCTGGGACACCGTGGAGTAGGCCAGCACCCGCTTGAAGTCGTCCTGCGCGCAGCCGGCGATGCATCCGAACACCAGGGTGACCGCACCGACGATCGCCACCGCCAGCAGGCCGGTGGTGGTCTCGTTGTAGATCGGCGCGGACCGGCAGATCAGGTAGACACCGGCGGTGACCATGGTCGCCGCATGGATCAGCGCCGACACCGGCGTCGGGCCCTCCATGGCGTCCGGCAACCACGCCTGCAGCGGCACCTGCCCGGACTTGCCGCACGCTCCGAGCAGCAGCAGCAGCCCCATCGCGGAGACGGTGGCAGGCGACTGGGACGCCAGCTCGCCCACTCCGGCGAACACCCCGGCGAAGTCGGTGGTGCCGAACTCCTTGAACATCAGGAAGATCGCCAGCGCGAAACCGACGTCGCCGACCCGGTTCATCACGAAGGCCTTCTTCGCCGCGGTGGCGGCGATCGGCTTGTGCGACCAGAACCCGATCAGCAGGTAGGACGCCAGGCCGACGCCCTCCCAGCCGAAGTAGGTCGTCACGAACGAGTTGCCCAGCACCAGCAGCAACATGGAGGTGACGAACAGGTTCATGTAGCCGAAGAACACCCGGCGATCCGGGTCGTGCTTGAGGTATCCGGTGGAGTAGATCAGGATCAGCGATCCGACCCCGGTGATCAGCAGCGCGAAGGTCAGCGACAGCGGATCCAGGTGCATCGCCAGGTCGACCTGCAACGAGGACACCGGGATCCAGGACCAGATCGACACGTCGTGCACGCGGTCCCCGGCGGCGGCTCCGGTGGTCGTGATGAAGATCGACAGGGCGATGATGAAGCCCACGATCACCGTCAGGCAGCCCAGCAGCGGTCCGATGCGGTCCAGGCGGCGGCCGCCGACCAGCAGCACCACGGTGCCGGCGGCGGGCAGCAACA
>JBIQML010000527.1:0-3769 GCA_044463405.1 Nakamurella lactea
GACCAGGAAGGAACTCGTCGATGCCGATAGCAGGGACAGCGTCGAGTGCGGCGCCGTTCGCCCACGACGGCGGTGACGTGGGCGTGCTGCTGTGCCACGGCTTCACCGGCTCCCCGCAGTCGCTGCGACCCTGGGCCGAGCACCTGGCGGCGGCCGGCTTCACGGTGCGCCTGCCGCTGCTGCCCGGCCATGGCACCCGCTGGCAGGACGCCAACCGGACCACCTTCGCCGATTGGCTGGCGACGGTGACGGCGTCCCTGGCGGAGCTGTCCGGGCGGTGCCGGTCGGTGGTGGTCGCCGGGCTGTCCATGGGCGGCACGCTGACGCTGCGGCTGGCGGAACTGCATCCGGACGCGATCGCCGGCATCGTGCTGGTCAACCCGTCGATCCTGTCCCTGCGCAAGGACGTGCGCTTCCTGCTGCCGCTGATCAAGTACGTGATCCCGGCGCAGCAGGGCATCGCCAGCGACATCGCCGACCCGGCGGCGTCCGAGGACGGCTACGACCACACCCCGCTGCGGGCGATGGACTCGCTGCGCCGAGCGTGGAAGGTCGTGCGGGCGGACCTGACGTCCATCCGGATGCCGGTGCTGCTGATGC
Source organism: Nakamurella lactea (assembly GCA_044463405.1). Taxonomy (GTDB): domain Bacteria; phylum Actinomycetota; class Actinomycetes; order Mycobacteriales; family Nakamurellaceae; genus Nakamurella; species Nakamurella lactea_B. The sequence goes on from JBIQML010000527.1 coordinate 601, forward strand.
ACTCGCGGGTCGACCACGTGGTGGAACCGGAGAACTCGGCGGCGCTGCTGGCCGAGATCGGCTCGAACGACGTCACCGAGGTATGGCTGGAGCGCAGCTATCACGTGGCGACGCTGGACTACGACGCGCAACGGATCTTCGACGAGTCGGTGCGGTTCATCCGCCGGGTCACCGATGCGGGCGGTGACGGGGTCGCCGGTGACGGGGTCGCGGCCGTCTCCCCCGCCGGTGCCGTCACGGCCCAGGGTCCGGTGACCCCGGGAGGTCTGCCGTGACGGCCGCCGGCTTTCCCACCGATCCCGAGCGGCGCGGCGGCGAGGACCGCGCCGGATCCGGCGACCCACCGGCCGACGACTGGAATGCGCGGTTCACCGCCATCGTGTCCGGCATCTCCGGCTCCATGCGCTGGGAGGCGACGCCGGACGAGTTGGACACCGAGGCGGAGCAGCAGGACCACGAGCAGCCCGATCCGCCCGACACCGGTGCCGACGGCTGGTACGACGAGCCGGACACCGCCGAGTCCCGGCGACTGCGGCGGGAACTGCGCCGCAAGGAGCGTGAGGAGGCGCTGGCCGCCCATCTGCAGGCGAAGGCCGAGTTCGAGGCCGAGATGGCCGCCGACGACGAGCACTTCGTCCCGCCGCCTCCCCCACCGCTGCCCAAGCTGCGGCGGCGCACCGTGGCGGCCCTGCTGCTGATCGCCCTGGGCATCCTGCTGCTGGCCTGGCCGGGACTGCTGCCGGTCGCGTTCGACCTGGTCATGGTGCTGGCGCTGGTGCTCATCGTGGGAGGCGCCGTGATCCTGGTGGCCGGCATGCGCCGTCACCGTGGGGAGCCGGGCGAGGGCTGGGACGACGGGGCCCAGGTCTGACGGATCCGGGCCGACCGAAGGCACCTGCCCAAAACGTGGTGGCGGCACCCCGGACGTCCGGGTTAGTCTCCGCGTCGACGGCTGCCGAGGCGTGACGACCCTCGGGCCCGGCGCACTCCGGCCGGGCGGGTGGCGGTCCGCGCGGACGGCGTACCGACGAGAGGCCGGCGTCACGCCGGCGAAGGTGTGGTGGCACAGCGACCTGGCCCCCGCCCACACCTCCAGGGCTCCCGCCACCTGGAGGACGCGATGAGACAACCCGCTGCACACCCGCCCACGGCACACCCACCCACGGCACACCCAGCACCCGCGCGCACGCTGGCCGCCGACCTCGGCGCCACACCGCCCGGAATGGCCGTGACCCTGATGGGCCACGTGCACCGCCGCCGGGAACTGGCGTCGGTGACGTTCCTGATCCTGCGCGACCGGACCGGCGTGGCGCAGGTCGTGGTGCGCACCGAGGAGGTACCCGCCGGGGGGCTCCCTCCGGAGGAGACCGCCGTCGAAATCACCGGAGCTGCGTCACCGAATGCCCAGGCGCCGGGCGGGGTCGAGGTCGTCTCTCCGGTCGTCACCGCGCTCACCGAACCGGCGGCGACGCCGCCCGTCGAGCTGTGGCGCCCGGCATTGCCGCCCGGCCTGCCGACGCTGCTGGACCATGCGGCGGTCGCCTGGCGGCACCCGCGGCAGCGCGCGACGTGGGAGCTGGCGGCGGCCAGCCTGCGAGGGTTCCGCGACACGCTGGACTCGGCCGGGTTCACCGAGGTGTGCTCGCCGAAGCTGGTGGAGTCGGCGACGGAATCCGGCGCCACGGTATTCCCGGTGGACTACTTCGGCCGCCCCGCGTACCTCGCCCAGAGCCCGCAGTTCTACAAGCAGCAGCTGGTCGGGGTGTTCGAGCGGGTCTACGAGGTGGGGCCGGTGTTCCGCGCCGAGCCGCACGACACCGCCCGCCATCTGGCCGAGTACGTCTCGCTGGACGTCGAGCTCGGGTTCATCCGCGACCACCGTGACGTGCTGGCCGTGCTGCGCGACGTGCTCGCCGGCATGACGGCTGGCATCCGCGAGCACGCCGCGGAGGCCGCTGGCCGGCTGGGCATCACGCTGCCCGTCATCCCCGAGCAGATCCCCATCGTCCACTTCGCGGAGGCGCTGCGCCGGGTCGGAGCGCCCGCGGACGCGGTGGACCTGGCCCCCGAGCACGAGCGGGCCCTGGGCCGGTGGGCGCGGCGGGAGTTCGGGACGGACGTGCTGGCCGTGGAGGGCTATCCGCTGGCCAAGCGGCCGTTCTACACGCACGGCTGGACCGGCCGGCCGGTGGACGGCGGACCGTGGACGAACAGCTTCGACCTGATCTTCCGCGGTCTGGAACTCGTCACCGGCGGGCAGCGGCTGCACCGGTACGGCGACTACGTCGCCGCGATCCGGGCACGCGGGGAGTCCCCGCAGGCGTATGCCGCCTACCTGCAGGCGTTCCGGCACGGCATGCCGCCGCACGGTGGCTTCGCCATCGGGCTGGAACGCTGGGTCGCCCGGCTGGTGGAGGCGGCCAACATCCGCCAGGTGACGCTGTTCCCGCGCGACCTGCACCGGCTCTCGCCCTGATGGCTCTCCGGCGCGTCCGCTCATAGGAGCGTTCGACTCACCGGGGAGCCCGGCTCACCGGAAGGAGTCCGCGGCCCGCTGGATCGTGGCGGTGTAACCCGCCCAGAACTCGGCGTCGCCGATCCGGTCGTTGGCGCTGCCGGAGCGGCCGTCGATCAACTCCCGGACGATGTCGCAATGACCGGCGTGGCGGGCGGTCTCGGCGACCACTCGCACGACCAGCGAGCCGACGGTGGTGTCGGCGCGGTCGGCGGGCCACCAGGCGACGTGGGCGGGAGCATCCAGCGGCAAGGCGTCCAGCGACTCGTCGGAGTGCCGCCAGGCCTGCCGGTACAGCCCGACCAGGTAGTCGCTGGGCTCGTCCGCCCGCGCCCACATGTCGGCGTTCTGCCAGACCGAGCCGTCCTCGTACCACGGCAGCACCGGGGCCGGGCGGCCGACCGAGTCGCCGAGATAGCCGAACTCGCCGCCGGCCAGATGCTTGACCAGGCCGAGCAGGTTGGTTCCGGTCGGCGTGAGCGGCCGTCGCAGGTCGAACTCGCTCAGGCCGTCCAGCGTCGACAGCACGCCGTCGCGGGATTCCTGCAGGTACCGGCGCAACTCATCCTTGATCGCCACGTCGTCAATCTAGCGCCGGCGTCCGACAGTTCGATGGAGCCCGGAACGGATCGCCAGGTGGCCCGTCCCGTCACC
>JBIQML010000528.1:0-3766 GCA_044463405.1 Nakamurella lactea
GGGCAGCGGCTGCTTGACCCACTTCTGCCATGACGTATCGGCCTGGCCGGACAGGATGTAGTTCCGGATGAAGTTGTTCAGGTAGTTCAACCAGACCGGGTCACCCTGTTGGACTCCGAACCCGAAGAACGCGGGCTGCAGCGTCGGGCCGTCGAGCACGCGCAGGTTCGAGTCCTTGGACACCAGGTCCGGCACGATCACGTTGTTCTCGATCAGGGCGTCCACCTTGCCGCTCTTGAGCGCCTGCACCGAGTCCGCGAAGGAGTTGAACAGTTGCAGGTTCGCCTTCGGGAACTGATCCTTGATCACCTGGGCGCCGATGCTGCCGCGACTGGCCGAGACCTTCTTGCCCACGAGGTCGTCATAGCTCTTGATGTCGCTGTTCTTCTGCACCGCTATCAGGGTGCCGCTGACGGCATAGGGGATCGTGAACGCCACCTGCTGCGCACGTTCGTTGGTCGCCGTGAAGGACGCGATCACCACATCCACCTTGTCGGACTTCAGGTTCGGGATGCGGGCCTCGTTGGTGGTGCACGTCCAGTCGACCTTCGCCCCCAGTGAGTCGGCAAGCGCGTTCGCGATGTCGATGTCGTAGCCCTGGTGCGATCCATCCGACTCCTGAATGCCCCATGGGGACGCCTGGCACTGCACCGCCACCGTGACCTCATGAGATTTCAGGATCTTGGTCAGGTGCGAGTCGCCGGCCAGGTCACCACTTCCGCCGCTCGATCTGCTGCACGCCGATGCCGTCAGCCCGAGAACGACCGCAGCGACCACCGCCACGACTCGCCTGCCCGTCAAGGTACGCATCTTCCCTGTCGACCTCCTCGATGTGAACTGCTTGTTGACTTGTCCGATCGTCACGTCCTGTGGTGCGGCACGATGGCTCGACCAGGAGGGCCAGCAGCGCCGCTACTTCGTCACCTCCAGCCACGCCGCGCCGGCCGGGTAACCCCAGCGCGTCCTGGAGTCGTCGAGCATCTCTGCGCCGATACCGGGCCGTCCCGGCACCAGGTAGCGCCCATGGTCGATCCGGACGGGTTCGGCGAAGTGCTCGTGCAGATGGTCGACGTACTCGATGAAACGCTCCTCCTGGGTGGCCGACACCGATGTGTAGTCGAAGAAGGCGAAGTGTTGCACCAGCTCGCACAGGCCCACCCCACCGGCGTGCGGGCACACGGGCACGCCGAAGCACTGCGCCAGCAAGACGATCGCGATGTTCTCGTTGACGCCGCCGACCCTGGTGGCATCGAGTTGCACAACGTCGATCGCTTCGGCCCTCAGCAGCTGCTTGAACATGATCCGGTTGTGCACCATCTCACCGGCTGCTATGCGGATGGGTGATACCACCTTGCGGATCGCGGCATTTCCCAAGATGTCGTCGGTGCTGGTCGGCTCCTCCACCCAGGCCAGGTCGAACTCGGCCAGCGCACCGATCCAGTCGACGGCCTGGTCGATCTCCCACGCCTGGTTGGCATCCACCGCCAGCTTCAGGTCGGGGAACTCCCGCCGCACCAGACCGAGCCGACGGCGGTCCTCCTCGAGATTCCGGCCGACCTTGAGCTTGACCTGCGAGAAACCGTCCTGGACGGCCTGCCGGGTGAGGGCGAGCAGCTTCTCGTCGCTGTATCCCAGCCATCCGGGCGTCGTGGTGTACGCCGGATAGCCGGTTCGCTCCAGGTCTGCCACGCGCTCGGCACTCCCCTGCCGTCCGGCGGTCAGGATGTCCAGGGCACGCGACCTGTCGAGCACGTCGGTCAGGTGGGTGAAGTCGACGACGTCCGCCAGTTCCTCTGCCGACATCGTGCTGAGCAACCGCCACAGTGGGAGATCGTCGCGACGGCATCGGGCGTCCCACAGCGCGTTGATCAGGGCGCCGCAGGCCATGTGGCTCACGCCCTTCTCCGGCCCGAGCCATCGCATCTGGGAGTCGTGGACGAGCCTGCGGGACGCCTCCCCGAGATCGCCCACCAGCGCATCCAGATCGGCACCGACCAGGAGCCGCCCGTACGCGTCGATGGCGTCCACCATCACGTCGGTCCCGCGTCCGGCCGTGAACACGAAGGCATGCCCCTGTTGGCCGTCGTCGGCCTCCAGCACGACATAGGCCGCCGAGTAGTCGGGGTCGACGTTGACCGCGTCCGAGCCGTCCAGCTCCTGGGACGTCGGGAACCGGATGTCCTGGGTGGTCACCCTCACGATGCGGGCCACGTGCTGTTACCTCCGACCATATAGGGATGTCGCGGAGCCTATAGAGGTAGACCCCATCCGTCAAGATCGAGTCGACGGCGAGCGGGTGAGGGACGTGTCGGCGGCGTGCTGGCGCTCGATGGCGTGGCCGGCGCCGCTTGCCGGCGAAGCGCGGGCGTGCTGTTCGCCCATGGCGCCAACGGTCGCGCTTCCGGAAGCAGCGTTGCCGCCGAATGTCGGCAGCATCGGCGGGCGACCGCGGGAACACCGGCCGGGCGCCGCCGGCCGCCGTGGATCAGCCGAGCATTCGGGCCCGGCGCGACGCCGAGCGGTCGGCTGCGTCGATGGACGGGGCCGGCTCCTCGAACGCCTGGGCGGAGCGCCGGTAGGAGTTCTTGATGTGCGCGGTCATCGCCGCCTCGGCGGCGTCCGGGTCGCAGTCCTCGATGGCCTGGCAGATGCGCCGATGCTCCTCGATGGTGGCCTTGCCACGCACGTCGGCGGAGTACAGCCGGAACATGTGCAGGTGGCAGTGGGTCTGCTCGTAAGCCCTGGAGACGACGGCGTTTCCGGTTGCGGCCAGGATGATCCCGTGGAACCGGGTGTCGTGCCCCAGGAGCTGCTGCCGAAGGTCCGACTCCCGGAGCGCGGCCTGCTCGAAGGAGTGCAGCTCCGCCAGCAATCCCGTCACCGGATTGGACAGGCGGTCCACGGCCACACTCCGGCACGCCCACGGTTCGACGAGCAGGCGGAACTCGAATACCGATCGCAGGCCTGCCAGGTCCAGGACGGGTGTGGTGCGGTAACCGCGGCGATGGTGGTAGGTGAGCAGGCCGTCGCGATGCAGCTGCGAGAATGCCTCCCGCACCGGCGTCTGTGACACTCCGAGCTGCCGGGCCGCTTCTTCGATGTTCATCCGCTCGCCGGGCCGCACCGACCCGTCCACGATGGTGTTGCGGAGCGTTTCGTACACCCTGGCCACCGGTGCCTGTGCATCCACGCCTTCAGAACGGGGCTGCCCCATCGAACGACTCCTGCCCACGAAACCGATGTGGTCTGCATCTACCCTATAGGAGGATCGGTGCATGACCTCACCGCGCGGAGTCGATCCCACTCCGGTATCGCCGGCGCCGGGTCATCGACGGCTGCCGCCCGGGTGCGGGCGGCCTACCACCATTCCTGATCGAGCCTGGCCTCGATGGATCGCACGTGATGGCGCGCACAGCTCGCGCACACCCACACGGGGCCGCGCCGCGCGTCGGTATCGCGCATCCAGTCCACCGGCGGCGTCGGCGCGGTGCGCCCGCACATCGAACAGGCGACGGGACCGCGATCCGAACTCACCACTTCACTATGCCGTGTCGCGGCCACGATCGGCGTGGCGGCGCCGGGTCGCTGGCCGCCCTGCCTGACCAGGTCCGGCGGCGCCGGGTCGCTAGTCGCCCTGCCTGACCAGGTCCGCGCCCTTCTCGGCGATCATCATCGTCGGCGCCATGGTATTGCCGCTCGTCAAGCGTGGCATGACGGACGAGTCGATCACGCGGAGCGCGTCGACGCCTCGCAGGCGCAGCCGCGG
>JBIQML010000529.1:0-3765 GCA_044463405.1 Nakamurella lactea
GTGCACCGCCACCAGGTACCGGATGGCGTCCTTGGCGGTGCGGATGCCGCCCGCGGGCTTCACAGCGACCTGCCGGCCGGTCTCGGTGCGCCAGTCCCGCACCGCCTGCAGCATCACGTGGATCACCGGCAGCGTCGCCGCCGGGGACACCTTGCCGGTGGAGGTCTTGATGAAGTCCGCGCCGGCCAGCATGGCCAGCCAGGACGCCCGGCGCACGTTGTCGTAGGTGGCCAGTTCCCCGGTCTCCAGGATCACCTTCAGCCGGACCGGATCGCCCGCCGGCGTCGACGCGCCGGCCACGGCATGCTTGACCGCCGCGATCTGGTCGAACACCAGCCCGTAGTCCCCGGCCAGGAACGCACCGCGGTCGATCACCATGTCCACCTCGGTGGCGCCGGACTCCAACGCCAGCGCGGTGTCCGCCAGCTTGACCTGCAGCGAGGACCGCCCGGACGGGAACGCCGTGGCCACGCTGGCGATGCCGACCGAGGTACCCGCCAGCTCGGCCGCCGCGATCGCCACCCGGTCCGGGTACACGCACACCGCCGCCACCTGCGGGGTGTCCGGCCGGTCCGGATCCGGCCGGCGCGCCTTCGCGCACAGCGAGCGCACCTTTCCCGGCGTGTCGGCGCCCTCCAGGGTGGTCAGATCCACCATCGAGATCGCCAGATCCAGCGCCGCCAACTTGGACGCCTTCTTGATGGACCGGGTCGCCAGGGCCGCCGCCCGTGCCTCCACGCCCACCGGGTCCACCCCGGGCAGACCGTGCAGGAACCGGCGCAGCGCCGCCTCGTCGGCGACCGCGTCGGCCAGGTGTGGCGGCAACGCCGGGCGGGCCGGGACGGTCAGGGTGGCCGTGGACGAGGCGTCGGCGCGGTCACGATCGGGGGACACCATGTCCCGATCCTACGAGGATGGCGTGCGCGCGCACGCCCGTCGGACGGCGTCGGCGCCGACCGTGGCGGTGGTGGTGCTGTTCACCGGAGCCATGCGCTGCCGTGCGCGAAAGCCGGACGGTATGGTGACTGCGCCGCTGCCCGGGCCGCCGGCCGACCCAGGGAGCGCGGGCGGGGACTGACGGAAGTTCCCAGTGGTTCCCAGTGGTTCGTAGAGGCGCAGAGGGTACAGAGGTACTGCCATGACCCAGGTGCATCCGAGCGCCGATGTCGCCGACGACGCGCACCTCGGGGAGGGCACGATCATCTGGCATCTCGCGCAGGTCCGGGAGGGCGCCGAACTCGGCGCCCGCTGCATCGTCGGTCGCGGTGCCTACGTCGGGCCCGGAGTGCGGATCGGCGACAACTGCAAGCTGCAGAACTACGCGCTGGTGTACGAACCGGCGCTGCTCGGCGACGGGGTGTTCATCGGGCCGGCGGTGGTGCTGACCAACGACACCTACCCCCGGTCGGTGACGCCGCGGGGGGTGCTCAAGGACGGCGACGACTGGCAGGCCGTCGGCGTGACCGTCCGGGAGGGTGCCTCGATCGGTGCCAGGGCGGTGTGCGTGGCGCCGGTGACCATCGGCGCCTGGGCGATGGTCGCCGCCGGATCCGTGGTGGTGCGGGACGTGCCGGACTTCGCCCTGGTGGCCGGGGTCCCGGCGCGCCGGCTTCGGTGGGTTGGCAGGGCAGGGGTGCCGTTGGAACCCGGCGGTGACGGGGACGACGGCGCCTGGCGCTGCCCGTCGACCGGCGAGACCTACACCGAACGCGACGGTGTGCTGACCGCCGGCAGCCCGACACGGTGAGCACCCTGGGCACATGGGAACGATGGGCACGATCGGCACGATGGGCACGATGGGCAATATGGGCACAGCGGCGTTCATCCCCTCGGCGCGACCACTGATCGGCGACGAGGAGGTCGCCGCCGTCGAGCGGGTGCTGCGCAGCGGCATGCTCGCCCAGGGCCCCGAGGTGGAGGCCTTCGAACGGGAATTCGCCGAGCACTTCCGCCTCGGCCGTTCCTGCGTGGCGGTCAACTCCGGCACCTCCGCGCTGCACCTGGGCTTGCTGGCCTGCGGCGTCGGCCCCGGCGACGAGGTGATCGTGCCGTCCTTCACGTTCGCCGCCACCGCCAACGCGGTCGCGTTGACCGGGGCGAGGCCGGTATTCGCCGACATCGAACCGGGCTCGTTCTGCCTGGATCCGGCCGCCGTCGAGGCTTCCGTCACCGCCCGAACGGTGGGGATCATGCCGGTGCACCTGTACGGTCACCCGGCCGACATGACCGGGCTGCGCGCGGTCGCCGAGCGGCACTCCCTGGCGCTGTTCGAGGATGCCGCGCAGGCGCACGGCGCCGCCCTGGACGGCGAGCCGGTCGGGACATTCGGTGCGTTCGCGGCGTTCTCGCTGTATCCGACCAAGAACATGACCTCCGGCGAGGGCGGGATGGTGACGGTCGACTCCGCGGAGGCCGAGCGGAGGGTGCGGCTGTACCGGAACCAGGGGATGGTCCGGCCGTACGAGAACGAGGTGGTCGGATTCAACAACCGCATGACGGACATCCATGCCGCCATCGGCCGGGTGCAGCTCGCGAAGGTGAATGCCTGGACGGCCCAGCGGCAGCGCCACGCCGGCTACCTGACCGCGAACCTGCGGCACGTGGTCCCGCCGCCGGTGTCCCCGGGCGCGGTGCACGTCTACCACCAGTACACGATCCGGGTGCCCGAGGACCGCGACGGTCTGGCGCGGGCGTTGCGGGAGGAGTACCGGATCGGCACCGGCCTGTTCTACCCGACGCCGGTGCACCGGCTGGCGCCGTTCCGCGAGGTGCTGGATCTGCCCGAGACCGAGCGGGCCGCGGCGGAGTGCCTGTCCCTGCCGGTGCATCCGGCACTGTCGGTGGGCGAGTTGGAGCGGATCGCCGCCGCGGTGACTACCCTGGCCGGGTCGGGAGGCTGAGATGGCCAGGGTTGTGTCGTGACGCGGTTGCGGGCCGGTCTGATCGGGCTGGGCATGATGGGTCGGCACCACGCCAGGGTGCTGTCCGGGTTGGACGGTGTCGATCTGGTGGCGGTGGCCGATCCGGCCGGGGACCCGCATCGCGCGGCCGGACCGATGCCGGTGCTGGGCGGGGTGCAGGAGATCATCGACGCCGGGGTCGACTACTGCACGGTCGCTGTGCCCACCGCGCAACACGAACGGGTCGGTCTCGCGCTGGCCGAGGCCGGGATCCCCACGCTGGTCGAGAAGCCGCTGGCGCAGGACACCGCCTCGGCGCGCAAGCTGGCCGAGGCGTTCGAGGCGGCCGGTGTGATCGGCGCCGTGGGGCACGTCGAGCGGTACAACCCCGCCCTGCAGTCGGCGCGGGCGCGCATCGACAGCGGTGATCTCGGGGAGGTCTACCAGGTGGCCACCCGGCGGCAGGGTCCGTTCCCCAACCGGATCGCGGACGTCGGGGTGATCTTCGACCTGGCCACCCACGACATCGACCTGACCGGGTGGGTGACCCGGCAGCGCTTCGGGTCGCTGGCCGCCTACACCGCCAAGCGCAGCGGCCGCCCGCACGAGGACCTGGTGGCGATGATCGGCCGGCTGGAGCGGGGCACCGTCACCGACCATCTGGTCAACTGGCTCTCGCCGCTGAAGGAGCGGGTCATCACGATCACCGGGGAGCGCGGCACGTTCCAGGCCAACACGCTGTCCGCGGAACTGACCTACTTCGCCAACGGCGCCAACGTGAACACCTGGGAGAACCTGGCCCAGTTCCGCGGTGTGACCGAGGGCGATGTGATCCAGTACGGCATCGCCAAGCCGGAGCCGCTGC
>JBIQML010000530.1:0-3746 GCA_044463405.1 Nakamurella lactea
ACCGGACAGCACCGGCATGGTCGGCCGGCTCGACAGGCTCCGGGCCGCCCAGGCGACGGGCGCGACCCCGTTGGACCCGCCGATTTCCGAGGACATCACCGCCGCGATCTTGCGACCCAGCAGTTCCTCGACGGCGGTTTGCAGGGCGATGGCCTCGTGCTCGCTGGCGATCATCTCGTGACCGACGGTCGGGGCACCGATGCCCGACAGCGGCGCGATGGTCTCCTCGTCGGCGAAAGCGTCCAACGGGCGTACCGGCACTGGCCCGCACTCCCGAATGGCCCGGCGGGCGGCGAGGAGGCCGCTACCCACCGAACCCCCGCCACCAGTACCGAGCACGGCGCAGCCGCGCGCGAGGTCGGGCAGGTCTCCCTCGTGAAGCTCGAAGGCTGCCGACTGTCGCTTCGACATTGGTCTCCCTCTAGTTCGTGACGTGATCCATGGTGGATGCCAAGTGGATGTCCGCGGTAGTGATCCGGGCCTAGAGTTCGACCGCGGTTTGTGACGAGGGCACAATGGTGCGGTGTCATTCGCGGGTGATCTGGTCACGAGCAGCGGGATCGGGCTGAGTCTGCTTGCCGGGCCGACCGGCGACCGCACGTTGCGGGACGTCATCGCAGTGGAGTCTCTGGCAGACCTGCGGCGCGCGCGACGGGGCAGCCTGGTCGTGGTCATCCGGTCGGCGGCCATGAGCGCACCGGGGTATGAACTCGACGTAGCGATCCGTCAAGCCTCGGATCACCATCTCGCCGCCCTCATCCTGATCGGCCGCACCGACCTTCCGATGACCTCCCGCAGCCTCGCGAGCCGTGCCGGCCTTCCGGTCTTTGGTGCCGCGGCAGATCTCGATGTCGCTGACCTTGTGTTGCGCATCGACCGGATCATCAGGGGAGGCGCCGCAGACACGCTCGCACGGGCGGAGGCGGCCCTTGATGTGATCGGTGCCATAGGTCCGGACGCGACCGTCGAGGAACTGATCGAACGTGCGTCCAGGGCGCTATCGGTGCCGTTGGAGTACGCGGCGGACACGCTCGCGCGGCCCGACGTTTTAGGGACTGTGGCCGTGCGAGGCAGCATCGTCGGGGCGGTCCGGCCGACGAAGCCTGCACAGCTCGATGATGCCGGACTGCTCGTTCTGCCCGCTCTGGTCGCTGCGGTGGAGCGCCTGCTCGATGCCGACTTCGGCCGGCGCTTTGCCCCGGCACGCTCTCGCGCCGATCTTCTCGCCCAGTTGCTCGTTGCCGAGGGGTCCCAGCTGCCAATGCTCGTTGCACAGGCGCGGGATCTCGGTCTGCAGGTGGAACAGGTCCATATAGCCGTCGCGGTGCATGCCCGGCTGCAGCACGGGTCGGCGGTCGGGAGCGGCGATGTGGCTCGGCAACGCCGCACGCTAGATGCTATGGAACTCGCTGCGCTGCAGGGTCTTCCGCGTGCCCACGGTGAATGGAACGTTGCCCGGCCGGTTGGCTCTTTGATGCTGGTGCACACCGTGGCTGCGGAGTCTTCGCAGCTCGGGGCACAGGTGCGGCGAGACGTTCAACGGTTGCTAGACCGGTTCCGTAGCGACCACGGACAGACCCTCGCCGTCGGGATGGGTGCTGCCCACAGCGGCCTGGAAGGGCTGCGCCAGTCGGCGCACGAGGCGGACGCTGCGGCGGAGGCAGCCTTTCATGCGAGCCGATTCGGTGTGGTCGGAGTCTTCGATGCCACCGGAGTGCGCCGCATCGTCGCCGAACTGGGGGCGTCAGCGCTGACACGGCGCATGTTCGCCGACGCACTTGCGCCGCTGGACGCACTGGGCGCCGACCGATCGCGGCGACTGGTTCAGACGTTGGCCGCCTATCTCGACGCGCAGTGTTCTCCGAGCCAGGCAGCTCGCGCGCTGAACCTGCACCCGAATGCCGTCGCATACCGGATTCGACAGATCACCACGGCTCTCGGGCAGGATCTCTTTGACGCGGACTCTCGACTCGTCCTACACCTCGCCTGCCGGTCGCGGTTGCTCGACCAGTCGGCGACCGCGGGGTAAGCGGCGCGAGCGGACGCGACCGATCGATCAATCGTGACCGTAGGTCAGCCAGCTTGACGTGGGTGGCATCCTCCGCTAGTGCGGGGTATCAGGTGTCAGCTGACGGGAGACCTTTAGAAGCGCCCTGTGCAGAGAAACCGACAAGGCGCCGGCGTGCTCCTCAGTCCAGATCAGCGGCGGGCGGACCTTGAGGACGGTACCGGTCGGGCCCGTCAGGCCAGCCATCACGCCCTCGTCGACCAGCGCGTTCAGTACGTCCTTGGCCCATTCCCGAGCATCCGGCACGGCTGCGGGGGCGTGCAGGTCGACGCCGGCCACCAGGCCGGTGCCGCGGACCTGGCCGAGGGCGGGGTGCGCGGCGGCCAGGTCTCGCAACCGGGCGCGCAGGTGCTCGCCGACCGCGGCTGCTCGGGTGGGCACGTCACCGTCCTGCAGCACGTCCAGCACCGCAAGCCCGGCGGCCGCCGCGACGGGGGTGGCCGCGAAGGTGGAGAAGTACTCGTAGTCCCGGGCCAGTGTGGCGGCGATGTCCCGCCTGGTCACCAGCGCCCCGATGGGGTAGCCGGCGCCCATCGGTTTGCCGAGCGAGACCATGTCCGGCACGACCCCGGCCAGGGCGAAGCGCCACATCTGCGGTCCGGTCCGGCCGTAGCCCGCCTGCACCTCGTCGGCCAGGTACAGCGCGTCGGCCGAGTGCGCGCCAGCCAGCAGGCCACGGAAGAACCCGGTGGGAGCGTCCAGGATGCCTTCGCTGGTGAACAGGCTGTCGGCCAGCAGGAGCGCAGGCCGATCGCCAGAAGCCGACAGCCGCTCGGCCGAATCAGCGACCCGCTGTTCGGCGACCGCCTGGCCGCCGTCACCGCCGGTGTCCGCGCCAAGGCCGTGCGGCGCCTCGAAGGTCGCCACGTGCTCCGGCCGGTAGCCGGACGGCCACTCGCTCGGGCTCAAATCGGCCATCCACTTGGTGGAGCCGTGGTAGGCGTGCTCGACGACCATCGCCCCCCTGCCGCCGGTGTAGGCGGTGGCCAGCCGCCAGGCCAGCTCGTTGGCCTCGGTGCCCGACGTGGTGAACAGGCAGGTGTCCAGCGCGTCGGGCATCGTCGCCAGGATCCGCTCGGCCAGCTCGACGACGGTGCTGTGCAGGTAACGGGAGTGCGTGTTCAGCAGGGCCAGCTGGCGCGATACCGACTGCGTAACGACCGGATGCGAGTGGCCCACCACGGCGACGTTGTTGTAGGCGTCCAGCAGCCGGCGGCCGTCCGCGGTGAACAGCCACGGCCCCTGGCCGCGCACGACATGCAGGGGCCGCCGGTAGAACAGTGGGGACAGCGTCCCGGCCATCACCCGGTGCCGCCGGTCCAGCAGCGAGCCCGGAGCATTCGTCACCGCAACGGTTTCCGAACTCTGCTGCTGGTCCGTCACCGTCGCCGCCTGCGCGACTCCGGGCCGACCCGTCAACACCCGGGACGTCCCGGCCATCCGACCGATCCGGCGCGCCAGTTCGCCGGCCGGGATGGCCGACAGCTCCTCCAGCAGCCGCCGGTTGGCCTCGTCGTACTGCGTGATGTAGGTCCGATTGTCGGCGTGCTCGTCGACCCGCTGGGCCGAGATCGCTTCGGTGACGCCGAGCCTGGCAAGCACCAGCTCGCCGAGCACCGCGGCCTCCTCCGGCTCGAGCAGCCGGTGCATATGGACGACGAAGTAGCGCATCATGGCG
>JBIQML010000531.1:0-3738 GCA_044463405.1 Nakamurella lactea
CCGCCCTCGGTGCTGGCGTTCGCCGAGCAGAGCCAGCGGCGCGTCGGCAACGAGACGATCAAGATCCTGTGGGAGCACTTCCGCGGTCGCCGCCGGCACCTGGACGCGATCGTGCACGGCGAGTTCGGATTCGGCGTCGACAGGGTGGTGTTCATCTCCCGCGACGCTCGCGACGAGATGGTCTCGAAGTTGCTGTACCACGCGAAGATCGCCCGCGACGACCGGCTGGTCCCGGAGCCCCGGGCCACCATCACCGCACGCTGGGTCGAGGCACTCGCCGCGAAGGAGCGTGACCCCGCCAGCGTCTCGTTCCGCGGCCTGTGCAGGACCTTCGAGGCGCTGTACGGCATCGACCTCTGGGCGCGGCTCACGGATATGGCCGACAAGCGCGCGTTCGAGGACTACGCCAGAGGGCTCGACCGAGATGCCCTGGTGCTGCCGTACGAGGACATGGTCGCCGACCGCACGGACGCGCTGGCCGGCTACCTGGGCGTGCCGCTCGCCACGCGCACCGCGGAGGTCGACCTGGGCCGGTTCGGCCACACCAGGCGCAGCGGCAGGGCCGGGAACTGGCGGCGCTTCTTCACGCCCTCGGACGTGGAGATCCTGCGACCCCTGCTGCGCCAGATGCTCCCAGGGCCGCTGTACGACGACTGGACGCTGGACCCGCAGCCGCGGCTGGAACCGGCAGAGGGGTCCGAGTACGTCGCCCGGATCGCGAAGGTGTGATGCCGCAGCCCCTACCGGACGGTTCCGGTCGGCGTGCTGCGGTGCGGCCTGAGCAGGTGGCTCCGCCGTCACGAGGGTTCCGGCAGGATCCACTTCCGCGCCGGCTCCGGCACGGCGCCGTAGTAGGTCGGGCGCACCACCGGCAGCTCGTACGGCTGGCCGCGCAGCCGGGCGTACTGCTCGTACCACTGCTGCAGCTTGCGCTTTCGCTGGGCCGGGCTGGTCGACTCCCCGCCGTGCACCTGGTGGAACGATCCCTCCCCCAGCAGGACCACCAGCTCGGTGTCGTCACGTTCGACCAGCCGGGCGAACAGGTCCAGCGACACGAACCCGCCACCGGGCAGGTCGAAACGCTCGTCCAGCCCGCCCACGTCCTGCCACAGCGATCGGGGCAGCATCAGGCAGCCGGACTCGTTGATATCGCCGAAGAATCCGCCCTTGTTCGATCCGGCCAGCACGCCGATGTCGAACAGCCGGTATCCGTCGGTCGGCCAGTTGATGACGTCCAGCAGGGCATCCTCGGCGTCGGCGTCGTAGCCGTCGCGGGCGGAGACCCACTGGTACTCCGGTCCCAGATGCCACGCCGGCGGGGTGACGACCGGCCTTCGCGCTCCGATCGTCCGCGACCACCGGCCCAGGGCACCGGGTGTGGTTCCCAGCGCGCGCATCCCGGTGGCCAGCACGCCGGGGGTGAGCATGCGGGCGCCGTCCAGGATCACGGCGACCGTCCGGCCCGTCGTCATCGCCACCCCGACGTTGCCCGCACGCGCGGGTGAGGGCAGGGCAGATTCGATGTGATGGACCCGGATCCGCGGGTCGATGTCGGCCACCCTGGCCGCGTTCACCGGTTCCGGGGATCCGTTGTCGACGACCAGGATCTCGTAGTCGAGCCCGCTGATGTCGCGCTGGTACCTGCTGGACAGCGACCACAGCGTGCGCGGCAGTTCCCGGCCCATGTCGTAGGAGACCACGACGACCGACAGCTCGGGGCGGGCACGCAGGCGCGGCATGGGCGGATGCTAGCAAGAGCGCGCAGCATCACCCGATTGGTGAGCCGAGGAGGGAACACGGCCCAATCCGCTCACCTACAGCGAGCCGGTACACCCCAATGGTCAATTCTTCTGACGAAGCGCCCATAGCGTTGACAGTGACTCATAGCAGGGGTACTAGTACGTACAGTAACTGCCGGGGGGAAATCGGCGGTTCGTCTCCTGGGGGGTCAACCAGCGCGATCGCGCCGCTCCCTACGGTCCTGCCGGACCGCCCTGGGGAGCCACACCCGTGCCGTTCAGAACGTTCAGAAAGGGAACCGGACATGACACTACGAACGACGCTCCGCCGAGCCGGAGCCTGCGCCCTGGCGGCGGCCACCGCCGGGGCGGTGGCGATCTCGCTGCCCGCCAGCGCGGCGGCCGCCACACCGACGCAACCGCAGGGATCGATCGCCGGCAGCACCGCGCAGGGGGCGAACGTCGACCTCGCCGGCGTGACGGCCCCGGCCTCGAACCCACCGACATCAGCGAGCAACGACGGTAGCCAGTCCAATGCGCAGCAAACCGGAAGCCCGAGCTCCGGCCTGCTGTCGGACGCCACGTTTCTCCAGGCTGGCGCCCTCAAGGAGGTCGCTGCGGCAAATGAGCACGGCTTCGCCTACTCCTGTGCCGGCATCGTCTCCCCCACCGGCGACCTTCATGTCGGCGAGACGCCGGACGGCGTCCAGTGCACGGTGACGGGCAACGCAACCGGCGGGTTTGGGCTCGACCTGTCCCAGCTGGCCGGCGGGCTCGGTAGCACCCTTTCTGGGATCGCCAACGTGAAGCTGACCGCGGATTCCATCACCGCACACGCCTATCAGGATGCCCACGGTCCGCTGGTCCGCGGCGCCACGATCAGCAACCTTCAGTTGCAGGTGGAACTGCTGGGCGGGGCCCTGCCGGCCTTCACGGTTCCGCTGTCGATCAGTTCGGCGGACGGGACGCTGGAACCCAACGAGAACCTGCTGACGGCGATCGTGGAAGGCTTGACCAGCGAGCAAGAAAGCCTCGGACCGATCACGGGGCTCCTGCTCGTCCCCGTGATCGACGCCGTCAGTGACCTCCTCTCGAATGTCGTCAGCCTGACGGCCAACTACCAGCCCGCCGGGTCCGGGTCGGTCAGCGCCCTGCACGCCGAGATGTTGAACGGCACAGGGACGATGGACCTGGCCACCGCGGCGGTCGGGGTCGGTTGCACGGTCAAGCCGTTCAACGATGTCTGGAAGAGCAACCCGTTCTGCGTGGACATCACCTGGTCACTCAAGCAATACGTGACCTACGGCTCGTCGCCGACCGACCACAACTACCGCCCGCGTGCCCTGGTCACCCGCGGACAGTTCGCGGCGTTCCTGCATCGACTGGTGGAGTCGGGCACGGCCTCGGCGCCTTGCACAGGCCCCAAGCCGTTCCAAGACGTGCCGAAGCACAACACGTTCTGCCAGGACATCACGTGGCTGAAGAACAGCGACATCTCTGAAGGGTTCACCGGCAATGAGTTCCACGTCGGTGCGCCGCTGACCCGGCAGAATATCGCCGCTCAGCTCTACCGGCTGGCGCACAATGGCAGTCACGCCCCCAACTGCTCCGCGTCCGACCACCCGTTCCCGGACGTGAACAGTGACACCAACTTCTGCGGCGCGATCAAGTGGCTCAAGTCCACCGGCATCGCCCGGGGCGACAGCCACGGCATGTTCAACCCACGGGACAACGTCACCCGTCAGAGCATGGCCGGCTTCCTCAACCAGTACGACCGGTACCTGCTCAGCTGACACCCACCCGCGCGACGCGCAGCGTTCAGCCCCGACAGCCTCCCTTCTCGAAGAAGGGAGGCTGTCGGCCTCTGGGTGCCGGGCGTGTGGAGGACGCCGAAGTCACACGAGCGGCGGACGGTGCCGATCCCGCGGCTCTAACCGGCGAACACAGCTAGTGCCTCGTCAAGGTGATGTGCGGTGGTAATCGGCGTGTCGCTGCCCTT
>JBIQML010000532.1:0-3733 GCA_044463405.1 Nakamurella lactea
TCCGATGACGGTGGAGGTGCTGTCCCGCCAGCCGGACAGCTTCCCGGCGTACGTCAACGTCGATCTCGAGGTGCCCCGCACCCCGGCGCTGGGCATCGCCAGCCGCCCCGAGGTGGTTCGGGCCCGTCGTACCGCGCGCTTCATCGTGACCGTGACCAACCGCGGCAACGTGCTGCTCGATGTGGATCTGAAGGTCAACGATCCGCAGAAGCTGTGCGCCGTGACGACGACTCCCCCGCTGATGACGCTGCCCCCCGGCGCCTCCGCCGAGGCGATCGTCAGCGTCCGGGCCAAGCGCATGATCCTGGGCGCCGACGTGGACCGCGCGCTGACCGTCGAGGCGCTCGCCCGCCCTGCCGCCCCACCCTCGGCGCCCACCAGGGCGCCGTCCGAGCCCTCCCTGCCGGCCGACCCCGCCCCACCGCCGGACGGGGACGCGGAGGAGTCCGGCCAGGCCGACGAGTCGCTCACCGAACAGGTCCCGATCACCTACCGGCAGCGCCCGTACCTGACCAGGGGCGTGATCACGGCGCTGATCCTGTTCGCCATCATCGCCCTGTGGGCGGGGGCATTCCTCTTCGGGCTGGCGCGGGTGTTCGCCGGTGACCCGCTGACCAAGACGGCGCCCGCGTCGTTCTTCGCCGCCACCCCGGCCGACGGGCAGTCATCCGCCAGCGCGACCGGGTCGCAGACGGCGGCGGGCGATCCCCTGGCGGGTGCTGCCGGCGCGGCCGCGGCGCCCGGGGCCGGGGCGGGGGGCAAGGCTGGCACGGCGGGCAAGGCCGGCGCGGGGGCGGCGGATCCGGGATCGGTCGATCCCGCCGGCGACGCGGCCGCCAACCGGGCAGCCCCCAAGGCCGCACCGGCGGGCGCCGTGCCCAAGAGCGGCGCGCTGCCGGCCGGGGTCGGCGGCACCCTGACCGGCACCGTCACGGCCAAGAGCAGCGGCCAACCGGTGGGCCGGATCCTGGTGGAGGCGCTGCGCGTGAAGGCCGACGGCAGCACGGTGACGGCTGCCTCCGCGGCAAGCCAGTCCGACGGCAGCTACCAGATCTCCGGCCTGTTCCCGGGCAGCTACCTGCTGCGGTTCTCCGGCTCGGGCTTCAAGACCAGCTACTATCCCGCGGCGTCCACGCCGGCCAAGGCGCAGACCCTCGACACGACGGCCGGCGCCGTGAACCCCAAGGGACGCGCCATCGTGACCGGCCTGCCGGCGACCATCACCGGCACCATCGATCCCGGCGACACCACCCAGAAGGTGAAGACCACCGTCACCGCCCGCCTGTTGCAGCAGGGTTCCGGTACGAAGGTGACGATCCCCAAGGTCACCACCAACACCGGCCGATACACCATCCCCGACCTGCCGGCGCCGGGCAACTACCAGTTGACGTTCAGCACCCCCGGCTACCAGGTGTCCACCGTCGAAACCACGGTGACCGGCGGCGCGCAACGTTTCGAGTCTCAGGTCGTGCTGTCCGCCGGCACCTCGAAGATCAAAGGGCTGGTGACGGACGGCACCAAACATCTCGGCGGTGCGAAGGTCACCACCACCGTCAACGGCCAGGAGATCACCACGGGAACCCCGACCTCCGGCCGTGACGTCGGCCACTTCGTCATCGGCAACCTGCCCACCCCCGCCACCTACGTGGTCACGGTGTCCAAGCCGGGGTACGGCCGCTTCAGCCAGGTGATCGACCTCGCGCCGAACGAGCAGGAGAACGACCTGAAGATCGTGCTCCGCGCGGGCACCGGCGTCGTGGAAGGAACGTTGCGGGACCAGAATCACGCCGGGATCGGCGGCGCCACCGTGACCGTCGGGGGCATGGCAGACCCGCCGAGCACGGTGACGCTGCCCGACGGCGCCGTCGGCAGCTTCCGGCTCACGGGGCTGCCGACACCGGGCTCGTACACGCTGACCTTCTCGCTGCCCGGGTACACCGCTCAGACCGTTCCGATCATCCTCAAGGCGGGCACCGTGCTGCCGCCGCAGAACGTGGTGATGCTGCGGTCGGTCGGCACCATCGCCGGAGTCGTCACGGGTCCAGGAAACGCCGGAGTTGCCGGCGTCACCGTCACCGCCACCGACGGTCAGCGCTCCTGGCCGGTGATCACCACCGGCAACGCGGCAGGCAACACGGTCGGCAGTTATGCGCTGGCCGACATTCCGGCGGGCGTCTACACGGTCACCGCCACGGACACCAGTGGGACCAGCCGGACCGCGTTGGTGACGGTGAGCCCCGGCAAGACGACCCCGCTGAACTTCCGGCTGCCCGGTGGTGGATGACGTGCGCATCCAGGTCGAGCCGCAGCGGGTCGAGGTAGCCGACAACCAGCCGTTCACGGTCAGCATCACCGTCACCAACACCGGCACCGTCATCGGTGGGTATCACCTGCGGGTATTGGGTGCCGACCCTGCCTGGGTCAGCATGGAGGCGGAGAACCTTTCGCTGTTCCCCGACAGCTCTCAAACCGTGGCGGCCACCATCGCCATCCCGCCCGGCGTCGGGGCCGGTGACCGACGCATCGCCGTGCAGGTCCGCGAGCTCACACCGCCGCAAGCGATCGCGGTCGCCGAGATCGAGCTGGTGGTGCCCGCTCGCGAGGCCATGCGCATGGCGCTCTCGCCGATGACGGTGGTCTGCGGCAAGCACGGCCGGTTCTCCGTCGTCGCGGAGAACACCGGCAACACCCCCCTGTCGATGGCTCCGGTCGGCATGGATCCGGAGGACAAGATCCACTTCGAGTTCGTGCCCGCGGTGCTCGACCTCGCGCCCGGCGAGCACGTCATCACCGACCTGCGCACCACCGCCAGGCGCCGGTGGTTCGGCTCTCCGGTCGTCCGGCCGTTCTCGCTGGCGGCGGTCCCGCCACAGGAGCTTGGCGGTGCGCCGGTCACTCCGGCGCCGGCAGAGCCCGGCGAGGTGGTCGTCACGGAGCCGCCGCCACCGCCGCCCGAGCCGCTGGCGCAGGGCACCATCATGCAGAAGCCGAAGGTGGGGCGGGGTGCGCTGTCGCTGATCTCGCTGCTGCTGGCGGTGAGCGTGTTCGCCGTCGTCATCACCGTCGCGCTGTCCCGGCTGGTCGGGGTGTCCGCAGCGGATCGGGACCTGGCCCTACAGGTGGCGGAGGCTCGGGGAGGCGGTGGCGGATCGGGCAGTTCGGAGATCGGCGGAACGGTCAAGCTGCTCACCGACGGGTCTCCGGCGCGGGGAGTGACCGTCGAGGTCTTCGCGTCGGGCGACCTGACCCAGCCGATCATCAGCACCGCGACCAACGACAACGGCAAGTGGGCGGTCTCGGCGATGCCCGCGGGCAGTTATAAGGTCAGGTTCCGCGGCGCGGGCTTCGCCGAGGTGTGGTACCCGAACGCGCTGACCGGAGCGGACGCCAAGGAGGTCCAACTGGACGCCGGCCAGTCGGTGACCGGACTCGCGGTCGCGCTCGGCGGGCTGCCGGCCAGCATCTCCGGCCAGGTGATGGGTGCCGACGTGGCCGGGGCCATCCTGACGGTGCAAGTGCCGCAGGAATACCTCAAGACCGTCACCAAGAGCACCGCGCCGAGGGCCGCGGCGAACCCGGGAACGGTGACGGCACAACCTGTTCCGGGCACCGACAAGGCGGACGCGAAGTCCGGCGGCTCGCCGCCGGGTCTGCGGCACCCTGCCGGCGCACGGGCTGGCGCCCCACCCTCCGGCGGCGGTTCGGAGGGCGCGCCCCCGACGTCGGCCGCCGC
>JBIQML010000533.1:0-3727 GCA_044463405.1 Nakamurella lactea
TCCCGGCTGCTGGCGCGCACCCACCGGCCGACGGCCGGGTCCCTGCTGCTGCGCGGCGAGCCGGTCGACCTGCGGCGGCCGGCGGACCGGGACTACCGACGCCAGGTCCAGCTGGTGCTGCAGGATCCGTTCGCGTCGTTGAACCCGGTGCACAGCGTGTCGTACATCCTGTCCCGGCCGCTGGCCATCCATGGTCTCGGCGGGCGCGACATCCGCGCCGCCGTGCTTGATCTGCTTCGCCGGGTGGCGCTGGAGCCGGCCGAGCAGTTCATCGACAAGTTCCCGCACGAGCTGTCCGGCGGCCAGCGCCAGCGGGTGGCGATCGCCCGGTGCCTGGCGGTGCAGCCCGCCGTGTTGCTGGCCGACGAGCCGGTGTCGATGCTGGACGTGTCGATCCGGCTGGGCATCCTGAACCTGCTGGCCGACCTGCGCGACCGAGAGCAGCTGGCGATCCTGTACGTCACGCACGACATCGCGTCGGCGCGATACCTGGCCGACACCATCATGGTGATGTACGCCGGTCGGGTCGTCGAGGTGGGGCCCGCCGACCGCGTCGTCAACGAGCCGGCGCACCCCTACACCCAGCTGCTGCTGTCCGCGGCGCCCGACCCGGAGGCGACGGAGCGGGAGGCCTGGCGCGGGGACGCGGGCGCGCCGCCGTCGCTGGTCAGCCCCCCGCCGGGGTGCCGGTTCCACCCCAGATGCCCGCACGCCATGGCGATCTGCTCCACCGACTCCCCGCCGCCGCTGCCGGTGGCCGAGGCGCACGTCGCGTCCTGCTGGCTGCACGACTCGGCGGTGACGGCCGCCCAGCAGACGGTGGGCGCTCCCTGGGCGGAGTCCCGATGAACCGGCATACCGCCCCCGAGTGCACCGGTGAGCGCGGTCCTCCGGCCGGCACCCAGACGTCATCACAACGACCGGGTGAACCGCCGACCCGCAACGGCGGTGCCCACGGCCGGACCGCGCCGGACGCGGCGGCGGCCGAACGAACCGCGGCGAGAGTCCGCCGCGGCCTTACACATCACCAACGTCGAAGACTCCACACGAACCACCTGTGGCGCTGACGCGCGCCCGCAGACAGCACGGCGTCCGCCCGCGGCGCCGAACCGGGCCGCCCCAGGGTGGCCGCGGCCGTGCAGAATCCACCGGCACTGGCCAGTGCCGATCACAACGGAGAGGTCAGAAATGTTACGCAAAGCCATGACGGGGGCCATCGCACTCAGCGTGGTCGCCCTGGCGGTGTCGGCGTGTTCCAGCTCCGGCGCCGGTAGCTCCGGCTCGTCCTCATCGCCGTCCAGCGGCTCGAGTTCCGTCTCGTCCGGGTCCGGGTCGGCGTCGGCATCCACCGCGTCGGGCTCCACGTCCGGATCGGCGTCGTCGGCATCGTCGGGCTCATCCGCCGGATCGGGTTCCTCGGCCGGCTCGTCGTCGTCCGCGTCCTCCTCGGCGTCCTCGGGTGGATCGTCGGCGAGTTCGTCGTCCGGCGGGAGCGCCTCCGGCGACCCGCATGGCGGCGTCACCCTCGCCACCGGGCCCAAGAAGGCCACCAAGCAGGGCAGCAAGCCGCTGGTGGTGGAGAACAACCCGATCCCGTCTCTGGAGGACAACTTCAACGCCTTCAACGCCAACGGGTTCGGCTACAAGCTCAACGTCGAGGCGATGTTCTACGAGCCGCTGTTGATGTTCAACGATCTGAAGGCCAACACCGCCTATCCGTGGCTGGCCACCGACTTCGCGTGGAACTCCGACGGGACCCAGATCACCTTCACCCTGCGCGACGGGGTGAAGTTCTCCGACGGTTCGCCGCTGACAGCCGACGACGTCGCCTACACCTTCCAGGTGATGAAGGACGTGCCCGCCACCAACCGGCTCGGCCTGCCGATCGCCAGCGCCAAGGCCGACGGCACCAACAAGGTCACCGTCTCATTCACCAAGCCGCAGTTCCAGAACATCTTCAACATCGCGGGCCAGACGTTCATCGTGAAGAAGTCTGCGTACAGCGCATCGCCGGATCCGTCCAAGTTCGCCGACCCCAAGCCGGTCGGCACCGGCCCCTACACCCTGGCCAAGTTCAGCCCGCAGGGCCTGCAGCTCAAGGCGAACCCCAACTACTGGGGCGGCACGCCGGCCGTGCCCGAGGTGGACGTCCCGTCCTACACCACCAACGACGTCGCGCTGCAGCAACTGGCCCAGGGCAAGATCGACTACGCCGGCAACTTCGTCTCCCAGATCGAGACCAGCTTCGTGGCCAAGGACCCGCAGAACCACAAGTACTGGTTCCCGGCGATCAACACGGTCGGCCTGGTGTTCAACGTCGACAGCGGACCGGCGGCGCTCAAGGACGCCGCGGTGCGCAAGGCCATCAGCGCCGGGATCGACCGCACCACGGTGGCCCAGCAGGCGGAGCAGGGCTACGAAGCCCCGGCATCGTCCTCCAGCGGGCTGCTGCTGCCGAACTTCGCCAGCGTGCTGCCGGACGCCTACAAGAACGACCTGAAGTCGGGGCAGGACGCCGACGCGGTGACGAAGCTGATGACCGGCGCCGGATATGCGAAGGACGGCAAGGGGATCTGGGCCAAGAACGGTCAGGAGGTCTCGTTCTCCATCGAGGACCCGACCGCCTACACCGACTACTACCAGGCCGCCCAGATCATGTCCGCGGACCTGAAGAAGGTCGGATTCGACGTGAAGGTCAACGGCGTCGACCCGAACAAGTGGTATGCGGACCTGGCCGCCGGCACGTTCGACACCGCCATCCACTGGGGCAGCACCGGCCCGTCACCGTACGCGCAATACGAGGGCTGGCTGGATCCGGCCCTCGCGCAGGGCAAGAACGCCAGCGGGAACTTCGGTCGGTTCAATAACTCGGAGGCCACCGCGGCGCTGGCCGACTACGCCAAGGCCGGCACGGCCGACCAGGCGGCGGCGGCGATCGACACGCTGGCGAAGGTGATGAGCGAGCAGGTGCCGGTGGCCCCGATCATGTACGCCGCGGGATGGTACGAGTACAACACCACCAACTACAGCGGGTGGGTGGACAAGGATCACCAGTACATGGATCCGTCGCCGAACCCGGCGAACGTGGAATACGTGGTGCTGCACCTGATTCCCAACTCCTGAGGGCACCCAACGGGTCCTGCCCGGCCGGGCGAATCGCGCCCGGCCGGGCCGGGCTCGGCGGGAGCCGACCAGCGTATGTCCACCACAACGATTCGGGACACCACATGAACGGACAGTTGGCCTTTCCGGAGGGATTCGCCTGGGGCGCAGCGACATCCTCCTACCAGATCGAGGGCGCGGTCGGCGAGGACGGGCGCACCCCGACCATCTGGGACGCCTTCTCGCACACGCCCGGCGCGATCGTCGGCGGTGACACCGGCGACGTGGCCTGCGATCACTACCACCGGATGGAGGAGGACCTGGATCTGCTGGCGCGGCTGGGCATCCCGCACTACCGGTTCTCCACCTCGTGGACGCGGATCCTGCCGGATGGCACCGGGAAGATCAATCAGCAGGGCGTCGACTTCTACTCCCGGCTGGTGGACGGCCTGCTGGAGCGTGACATCACGCCCATGCTCACGCTGTACCACTGGGAACTGCCGCAGGCGCTGCAGGACGCTGGCGGCTGGGTTCGCCGGGACACCGCGGACGCCTTCGGCGAACTGGCCGGCCTCGATGCCCGCGTCCTGGACTGTCAGGACGTAGAACCCCGGCAAGCCGCCAA
>JBIQML010000534.1:0-3718 GCA_044463405.1 Nakamurella lactea
GTCCTGATCGCCGGCACGTCCGCGGCGGCGCTGTGGAAGCTGCAGACCGGCCGCGGATCGCGCCTGCTGGCGGTGGCCGGCGAGCTGCGCGGTACCCGGCTGAGCCTGCAACAGGTCGAACGCGACCAGGCACGACGCGTGCACGACGCCCGCAGCGCCATCCTCGCGGTGTCCGGAGCGGCGCGGCTGTTGGCCACCCCGCAGTCGTCCACCGGCGTCGATCCGCAGAAGCTGCACGAGCTCGTCACCGCCGAGTTGCACCGGCTGGGCACCCTGCTCGATCCGTCCTACCGCAGCGCCGACCGCAGCTTCCGGCCAGCCGCCGTGATCGAACCGTTGGTGCTGGCCCACCGGCTGGCCGGAGCCCGGATCGAGGCCGTCGTCAGCGACCATCTGGCGGTCGGCAAGCCGGAGGCGACGGCCACCGCGGTGGCGAACATCCTGTCCAATGCGCGGACCCACGCGTCCGACGCGCGGATATGGGTGAGGATCACCGCCGACGAGAGCTCCGTGCACATCCGCATCTCCGACAACGGACCCGGCATCCCACCGGCCGAGCGGCACCTGGTGCTGCAGCACGGCGTCCGCGGCAGCACCGCCGGTGGACCGGGCAGCGGTATCGGCCTGGCCGCCGCCGCGGCGGCGATGTCGGACCAGGGTGGCACCCTGTCCATCGGAACACGACCCGGTGGAGGAACAGTGATCACATTGACATTGCGAAGGGATCGGCGGCGGCCGACGGAGGCCCCGTCCTTGCTGCCCGGCCCGCGCCGGGCCGAAGAACCGCAACGACCGCGATACCCGAACGTCGGTACCCGAGCGGTGACGGCAATGCACGGTCGCGTGGGGTCGGGACGGTGACGCCGTCCACCCCCACAGCCGACAACGGCAACCATCCCGGCCCGACGGTGGCGATCGTCGACGATCACGAGTTGCTGGTGCACACCGTCACCCTGGCTCTGGCGTCGTCGTCGATTCGCTGCGTTCCGGTATCGCCGCAGCAGACGGCGCAGCTGCTGGACGCGTTGACGGCACTGGCACCCACTGCGGTGCTGCTGGATCTGGATCTCGGCCCGTTCGGTGACGCCACGTCGCTGATCGCCCCGCTGACCGACGCCGGCATCCGTGTCGTGGCACTGACCGGGCAGACCGACCACATCAGATTGGCGAGGGCGCTCGAGGAGGGCGCGGCGGGAATCCAGTCCAAGTCCGCGGGGTTCGAGGAGTTGGTGGCGACCGCACGCGCGGTGGTCGCCGGGGCAGCGGTGCATCCGGAGACCACGGCCGCGCTGCTGGCTGAGCTTGCCGCGCACCGGCGGCGCCGGGCCGCGGAGCTGAGCCCCTTCCACGCTCTGACCGATCGGGAACAGGCCACCCTGCGAGAACTCGCCGACGGGCGGACGGTGCAGCAGATCGCGCGGACATGGGTGGTGTCCACGGCCACGGTGCGCAGCCACGTCCAGGCGATCCTGCGAAAGCTGGATGCCGGCTCCCAACTGCAGGCTGTGGCGGCGGCACGCCGCAGCGGGTGGCTCGATGGAACGCCGACCCGGCTGCCGGCGAAAGGCCACGCGATCAGGACGGGGTGACCGCGTGGCGCGGGAGCGGTCCCGGCCATCGGACGGGCCGAGGCGAGCCGAACACCGGCAACCGGGCACCCGGCATCGGGCACCGCGCTCACCGGCACCGGGCACCGAGCACAGGGCACCCGCTCACCGGCAACCGGGCACCGGGCATCGGGCTCACCGGCACCGAGCTCACCGGCAACCGGGCACCGGGCTCACCGGCAACCCGGCACCGGCCGCTTTGCCTTGCGACGCGCCGGGCGGGTGTCAGGCGTCCCGCCGGACCCGGCTACTCCATCCAGTCCTCGTCGGCGGCGGCACCGGTCCGCAGCCGCCGCTCCAGCGTCTCGTGCCAGGAGGGCGGCAGGGGCAAGGCCAGCGCCGCGCGCAGGTCGGCGGCCGTGCCACCGCGGTGCAGCACCAGGTGCAACAGCCGGCGCAGCGGCCAGTCCGGATGCGGCCGGTCGATCAGCTCGACGGCATCGCCCGCAGCCACCGCGCCCGGCTCGTCGACGGCGTAGTACCAACCGGTTCGGCCGGTCACCAGTACCCGGCGCGCCATGTCGTGCACGCCGAACCGGACCCCGAGCTTCCAGCACGGCCGGCGCCCCTGCGAGACCCGCAGCACCGCGCCGCCGATCCGCAGGCGATCGCCCAGGCACACGTCGGCCTCGGTGATTCCCATGGTGGACAGGTTCTCGCCGAACGCCCCCGGAGCGTCCAGCACCGGCAGGTCGCCGAGTTCGGACCGCCAGAACTGGTAGTGGTCGCGGGCGTAGTGGTGCACGGCCTTCGCGGGCCCGCCGTGATTGATCGGATCGCCCTGCTCGTCCCCGACCAGGCCCAGCTCGCCGACCACCACCGGCTCGGACATCGGGCTCTTGGCAATGGCACTGCGCTCGCCGCGCGCGTAATCAACGGCCGTGCCCATCAGTACCGCGTCCAGTACCCCGAGTGCCGTGCCCGACAACGACGGCGGCCTCATCCGCGGCTCGGTGCGAGATTGCCCGCTGCGCGGACATTTCCGCACCCGATCTGGCGCCTCTCGAGCCCGCTCATCGAGTCCACAGCACCATCGTCATCAGTGAGCCGCCGCATCCCAGTTCGGGCCGTACCCCACGGACACCTCCAGCGGCACGTCGAGCTGGTAGGCACCGGCCATCTCCTCGCACAGCACCGCGGTGATCGCGTCCAGCTCCCCCGCCCCGACCTCGCACACCAGCTCATCGTGCACCTGCAGCAGCAGCCGGGACGACAGGCCCTCCGCGTCGATGCGCCGCTGCACCGCCAGCATCGCGGCCTTGATGATGTCCGCGGCGCTGCCCTGGATCGGTGCGTTCAGCGCGACCCGCTCGGCCAGCTCGCGCCGCTGCCGGTTGTCGCTGGTCAGATCCGGCAGGTACCGCCGGCGGCCGAGCAGGGTCTGGGTGTAGCCGGAGCGGCGAGCCTCGTCCACCGAGTGCCGCAGGTAGTCGCGCACCCCGCCGAACCGGGCGAAGTAGGCCCCCATCTGCTCCCTGGCCTCGTCCACGCTGATCTTCAGCTGCCCGGACAGGCCAAACGCCGACAGCCCGTACGCCAGGCCGTAGCTCATCGCCTTGACCCGGCGCCGCAGCTCGGGCGTGACCTCCTCGGGCGGCACCCCGAACGCCCTGGTGGCCACCGCGGTGTGCAGGTCCTCCCCGGAGCGGAAGGCCTCGATCAGCCCCTCGTCGCCGGACAGGTGCGCCATGATGCGCATCTCGATCTGCGAGTAGTCGGCGGTGACGAGGCCGTCGAAGTCTGGCCCGGCCACGAACGCGGCCCGGATCCGGCGACCCTCGTCGGTGCGGATCGGCACGTTCTGAAGGTTCGGCTCGGTGGACGACAGTCGCCCGGTCGCCGCGATGGTCTGCAGGTAGGTGGTGTGGATGCGCCCGTCGTCCGCCACCGACTTGAGCAGCCCCTCGACGGTGGTGCGCAGCTTGGACACGTCCCGGTGCCGTAGCAGGTGCGCCAGGAACGGATGCTCGGTCTGCTCGAACAGCGACTGCAGCGCGTCCGCATCGGTGGTGTAGCCGGTCTTGGTGCGCTTCGTCTTGGGCATGCCCAGCTCGTCGAACAGCACCGTCTGCAGCTGCTTGGGCGAGCCCAGGTTCACCTCGCGGCCGATC
>JBIQML010000535.1:0-3695 GCA_044463405.1 Nakamurella lactea
GCTCCCGTCCAGAATCATCGGACGACGAGGTGGACGATGGTACTTTGGTACCAGAGCCCGAACCCGGGCCCGAAGGAGCACGCCACCATGGCTACCACCACAGCGCCGATCAAGATCGACGCCGCTACCGATGATCTCGTCTCGCATGCAGCCCACTTCTTGTCCCGGTCGAAGAAGGACATCGTCGAAGCTGCGGTGCGCGAGTACATCGACGCGCACCGCAGCGAGATCAACGCCGGCATCAAGACGGCACTCGGCCAGCTCAACGGCACTGATGCTGCCGCCGTCTCGATGATGACCGGTCTCAGCGCCGTGGAGCTTGACGACCTCGGTGGCTTGCCGAAGTAGCGCTTGCCTGCCCCAATTGTTCTGTCGGTCCGGCCCGTTACGTTCGACGCATGGCTTCGGATCGCACCAGTGTTCGTCCGACAAGGCGCTGCCTCGCCGACCTTGACGTCGACCCGCCTGATCTGGGTACGCCGTTGAGCGAGATCGACGATCCGGTCATCACGAGTGCGCAGTCGGTGCCTGAACAGCGAGACGGTGGCGGCGTCGAGCGGGTCGTCTCGCTCACGGACCGCGTGTGGTTCAAGGTAAAGACAGCTAGCCGCCGAGCAGT
Source organism: Nakamurella lactea (assembly GCA_044463405.1). Classification (GTDB taxonomy): domain Bacteria; phylum Actinomycetota; class Actinomycetes; order Mycobacteriales; family Nakamurellaceae; genus Nakamurella; species Nakamurella lactea_B. The sequence goes on from JBIQML010000535.1 coordinate 620, forward strand.
AGTGACAGAACTACGGGGCCATGAACTCCCCGACTGGACGCCGCCGGGCATTGGCGCATGGTGGGCCTGTGCCGCGGGTCGGCGGCAGAATGACAGCCCGCAACGTGATTTCTACGCGGCGCTACAGCGCGAGTGCACGACGGGCAAGACCGTCTCGACGGACCATCTTCTCCCCCGCGATTGGGACTGGAAGCGCCTGAATGCGGAGCAGGCGGTCGCTTGGCGGCGCGAGATGAAACGGATCATCATCCGATTGATCGCGACGTCCCTCACGAGCGGACACGTCGCAGAGGCGGAGTTCCGAAGGCATCGAACCAAGGCACTGGTTCGGGCGGCGAACGGTCATGAGGCCTATCTTGCGATCATCGCCGAGGGAATACCCGACGCGAACATCTTTGCTTTGCTGTTGGACTGTGTCCCGGGAATCGCGGCCGACGACTGGCAACCTGAACCATCGCCATTAGCGGAGATGAATCCCGCACCCGGCGAGATCATCTGGTCGACCCTGTTGCCTCCACACATCGCGAACGCAATCCTCGACTCGGTCGACAAGTAGTGCCAGAGTCTCTTGAGGCGGACCATCGAAATCGTAGGCCATGGATCGCTCTACAGGCCTGTGTCCTGCGCCAAGTCGGTGGAGCTGAGGGGAATCGAACCCCTGACCTCTTCGATGCGAACGAAGCGCGCTACCAACTGCGCTACAGCCCCAAACCCGCCGGATCGCTCCGTGGGCCAGCGCCAAGGATAGCAGCCGGCGTGGGCCGCCCTGTCCGGGATTTCGCCCGGACCGACGACGCCTGCCGGGGGCACCCTCAGCCGGACGCGGCGACCGACCGCCAACCCCGCACGGTCGCGGCGAGGACCGCTTCGTACTGCGCGTCGAGTTCGGCCCTGGACAGGTCCAGCAAACCGGTGGTGAGCTCCAACGACACCGCGCCGTGCACCGAGGACCAGACGGCCAGGGCGATCGACTCGACGGTTCCGTACCCCAGCAGTCCCGCGTCCAGCCCGCGCCGAACGGCCGCCAGCAGCGGCTCCATGGCCGTCCGGCTGGGCCCGATGGCCTCCTCGTCGGGATCGATTCCGGCCAGCGCCCCGCCGAACATGATCGCGTAGAGGTGCCGGTGGGCCAGCGCCCATTCCCGGTAGGCACGGCCCAACGCCAGCAGGTCGGCCCGCGGATCGTCGGTGACGAGCACCGCTCGCTGGGCGTCGCCGAACCCCGAGAAGGCCCGCAGGTACAGCGCCTGGATGAGCTCCGGTCGACCCCCGAAGAGCGCGTACACCGCGGAGGTCGACGTACCGACCTGCGTGGCCAGCGAGCGCAGCGACAGCGCCCTCACCCCGCCGGTGGACACCGTGGCCGCCGCGGCGTCCAGCAACCGGTCGCGCAGCGCGTCGTCATGACTTCTCGGTCGTGGCACTTGACAAGACTATCGCAAACGCTGTTATATAACGCTGTTATCAAACGCCACGACAGCACGAGCTCGAGCAGATCACCGCAGCTCGGCTCGCCAACCTACGAGGAGTGCACCATGTCTGACGTCTTTCCCGGACGGTTCACCGCCCGCACCGACGCCGAAACCACCGCGGTCTTCCTGATCGGCATGCGGTTCAACCAGCCCTGGCGGGTGTGGTCATGGCTCCCCGTGGTCGGCGCGATGCCCCGCATGCTGCGGCACCCGATGACCAAGCCCGAGTGCGGGCTGCTCGGCTATCACAACTGGTTCGGCCGGACCACGATGATGGTCTCGTACTGGCGGTCGGCCGCCGACGTGCAACGGTTCGCCTCCGACCCCGACGCGCCGCACGCCGCGGCCTGGCGGGACTTCACCCGCCGGATCGGCACCAGCGGCCGGGTCGGCGTCTGGCACGAGCTCTACACCGTGCACCGCGGGGAGTACGAGGCCGTCTACGCCAACATGCCGCGGTTCGGGCTCGGCTCGGCGCTGCAGCACGTCCCGGTCGGGCCGGGCCTGCGCACCTCGAAGCAGCGCATGGCCACCGCCGCATGAGCCGATCCGCGCCCGTCCGCCCCGTGTCTGGCAGCCGGCCCGCCCGCCCCGTGTCAGGCGGTCGGTCCGCCCGCTGCACCACGGCAGTCTGGTGATCACCGGACCGTGTCAGGCGGCCGATCCCCTCGCCTGTATCAGGCGGCCCGCCGACGGCTCCGCGAGCCACCACACCAATGGCCGGGAACTCGACGGTGGTGCTGGCATCGACGGTGCAGGTGCTGTCCGCGTTCATGGCGGCGAAGGGAGCAGCACCCGCCGGCGGTCCGCGCCTGGCGGACGGAGATGGACACAACTCCACTCTCAATGCGAGCGTCGCGTCGGCAGTACCGACCCCGACCACCGCCCCGACACCGATCGCCGGGCGATCCTGAGAACTCCCGCGCGTCACACCGCCCGGAACGCGCCGTCCACCAGCAACGGCACCGCCGTGGACGAGCCGTACTCCGCCGCGACAGCGATCTCCGGGCCGTACCCGTCGGCCGTCAACTCCTGACCCGACGCACACGCCGCCAGCGACGACCGCAGCGTCGGCAGCACCGCGCGGAACGCCGCCGCAGCCGACGCGGCCTCCGGCGACAGCCCCGTCACGCCCGCATCGACCAGGGCCGTGATCACCGCCCCTGCCCCCCACACGTCCTCCACCGCCGGGCGCAGCAGGTCCCCCGGCCATCGCTCGCCGGCCGCCACCACGGCCACCGGAGACCTTCCGTGCGTCCGCCGGATCCACCGGGCCACCGCCGGGGCGTTGCGCAGGCATGCCGCCACCACGGGCACCGTCCCGCCCAACTGCCGGGCGATGGCGGATCCGTTCGGCGAGGGCAGGACCAGCTTGCCCACCCTGCGCAGCGCGCCCGAGGCCACGGCATGGCGGATGGACAGCGGGGACAGGCTGACCCCGCTGGAGCCGGCCTCCCGCCGGCCCACGGCCAGCAGGGCGCCACGGGATGCCGCGAACGCGGCGGCGCTGCTGTCCCGGAACCGGTAGGGGTACACGACGATCCCCGCGTCGACGGCCACCGACACCGCCGTGGTGAACGACAGCACGTCGACCACCACCACGA
>JBIQML010000536.1:0-3689 GCA_044463405.1 Nakamurella lactea
GACCCGGCGACTCCCGTCGCACGAGTCCCGTTCCGGCCGCGTTGATGAGCGCCGGTCAGCCGAACAGCGCCGTCTCGGCCGGGCCGCCCGGCCACTCCGGCAGCACCCGGCGCAGATGCACGTCGGACAGGAAGGCGCGCCGCAGGTCCTCCGGGAGACCGTCGTACGGCGAGGTCTGTGAGGCGTGCACCGCCATCGCACGCTCGCGCGCCGGCAGGTGTGCGGCGGCGTCGATCACGGTGGTGATCTCCTCGTCGGGGGTGCCGATGGCGGCGACGTCGGCGTCCAGATGCTCCATGTCCGGCCGCTGGACGCGCATCGCCTGCACCCACCGGCGCATCAGCGAGCGGGGCAGGCAGCTGTAGTAGACGCGCTCGACCCCGAGGGGCTGGGCCGCCGCGAGCGTCGCGTCCCGGATGCGGGCGTGGTCGCGATGCCCGTCACCGGCATCCAGGGTCACCACTACGTCGGGCGCGAACGCTGCGATCGACCCGCGGACGGCCGTCACCACATCGTCGAAGTCCGCGGCGACCAGCGATCCTGCCGGCGGCGGGCCGCTCATGCCGGAGTCCCCGAAGCCCAGCACCTCCACCCGCTGCACTCCCAGCAGCGCCGCGGCGTCGCACAGCTCGGCCTCGCGGACGACGCCCAGGTCGGTGCCGTCTCCGCCCAGCTCGCCGCGCGTGGCGCAGCACACCGCGGTCTCCGCCCCGAGCCCGGCGGCGTGCAGCAGCACCGATCCGCAGCCGAAGGTCTCGTCGTCGGGATGGGCGACCACCACCTGCAGTCGGGCCGGTCCGCTCATCGCCACCTCCGTCGTCGGGCACGAGTCCGCCGACTATAGCGGGCGATGCGCGGAATGTTCCGGTTTGCGTGGCCGGGCCGTCGGGGGCCGGGGCCGATCTGCGTGCCGACCTGCGATCCGCGTGCGCAACAGCACACGCAGATCGACGATCGGCACGCGGATCGGGCGTGGATCGGGCGTGGATCAGTCGCTGGCGGGTGTGCCGGACGCGCCTGGGTCCCGACGCCGCCCTGGTCAGCCGGGCGCGCGCACGTCCTCGGCCGCGTGCCGGCGATGGGCGCCGAAACCGCCTCGCCAGACGAACTCCACCCGCTGGCCGTGCTCCAGCGACCGGTATCCCTCGCCGGCGATGTCGGAGAAGTGCACGAACAGCACCTCCCCGTCGTCCGCGGTGATCCGGCCGTATCCCTTGTCCGGCTTGAACCACCGCACGGTGCCGGCCCGGCGGACGCCGAGCAGGTCCGGCCGGCGGATGTCCAGATCATCGGTCATCGACCGAGCGTAGATCCGGCGCCGACCGGGTCCGGCCGGCGCGATCGCGTCCCGGCTCGGCGGGGACCGTCCGGAACCTGCCGTGTCCGTCGGTGTATCTCCGGGCGTCCCGCCGCGCTCCTGGATGGTGACCCCGCCGCGCGGGCGGCGCCCTGCGGGCGGGCGACGTCGGAGGTGTGCCGTGGTCGAGCCAACCGCAGCATTGGCGCCGCGCGGCCGGATCGGGCCGCGTCCCTACACCGGGGACATCGAGAGTCCCTACACCGGGGACATCGAGATCCGGGTGCACGGGGTGTCGGGCACCCCGCCGGAGGAGCTGCTGGGGCGCAGCGACGTCCGGCAGGTCGCCGGCGACCGGCTGTCCGGCTTCTACCGGCCGAGCCTGGTCGAGCAGATGCGCGACGAGCCACCGCCGGACGCGCCGGCCGCATGGGTCGGTGGTGCCGCGGTGCCCGCCGGATCAACCGCCGGATCCACCGCCGGATCCACCGCCGGATCCACCGCCGGATCCACCGTCGGACCGGCCACCGTCGCAGCCGACCGTCCTGCCGATCGGGCGGCCCGCGGGCCCTGGCTGGAGGGCTACTCGTGGGGCGGCTGGACCTCCGGTGCCCGGTCCCGGGTGCTGTGGCTGGTGCTGCTGCCCTTCGCGCTGGTCAACGTGTCCAGCAGGATGCTGCCGCCGGAGCCCGCCGGCCATCGGCTGGCCCGGGGCCTCCGGCTGGCCGCGGCCGCGCTGATACGGGTGCTGGCGCTGTCCTTGACGGTGACGCTGGTGCAGGGCGCGGTGGGTGTCTCGATGGTCACCGTCGCGCTGCGTTGCGGCACCGCGCCGGGCCGGCCGGGGACGTGCCATGGGCTCCCGGCATTCCTCACCGACCTGCTCGGCCGGCTGCCGATGGAGGGCCGGGTGTTGCTGTGCGCGGCGGTGCCGCTGGCGGTGACGGCGCTGCTCTGGCTGGCCAGCCACCAGGCGTCCGCGCGGTACGAGAACGCACCGGTCCGGCCGCCGGCGGGCCGGCCGGACGACGCGCCGCAACCGCTGCTGCGGGCGGACCTGTGGCAGTCCGGCCCGGTGATCTCCCGGCTGCGCCTGCTGCACGTGCAGGCCGGGGCGGTCTCGGTGATCGGATCCGCGGCCTGGTTGCTGCCCGGCGGAACCGCCAGGACGGTGACGTTGTGGCTCGTGGCGGTGACATTCGCCATCCAGGCCGCGCTGGTGGTGCGTCGCCCGTCGCCGCCCTACTCGGCCGATCGTCGGGGCCCGATCCTGCTGCCGGCGAGGCTGACCTGGATCCTGGTCGCCGGCACGGCGGGATGCCTGGGCTGGCAGGTGGCGCCGGGGCTGTTCGGGAGCGGGTCGGCGGCCCCCGGCAGCGGCGGGGCGGGCGCGGCCGGCGGCATTCCCCGTGCTGTGGCCGACCTGTCCGTGCAGCATTCCGACGTGCTGGTGCAGGACCTGTTCGTCGGCCAGGCGGTGTTGCTGGCCATCATCCTGGTGGTGGTCGCGTCCGCCAGGATCGCCGGCGCCGGCCGCGGCCGCCCGCTGTTCGTGGCGGGGTTCGCCGGGTTCGTGATGGCGATGCTGGCCTGGCTGGCCGGCGCCATGCTCACAGCCTCCACCCTGGTGCTGGCACCGGCCTGGCTGGCCCGGCCCGGGTTCGCGTTCACCCCGCGGCAGATCGCCACCGCCCTGGCCGATCCGGCCACCGCCGGCTGGTTCGGCAACACCACCCGCAGTTCCGGGGTGGGCACCGGGGTGGGGGTGGCGGTGCTGATCGTCCTGGTGGTGCAGATCGGCGTGCGAGCGCTGGTGGCGGCCCGGACCGGCGGCACGCGTCGGGACCGGCGGGCGGCCCGGCACGACTACCCCGGCCGCGCAACGGATACCGATCCGGCCGTTCGCCGCCGCGCCCGGGCGATCGGGACCCTGTTCTGGTGGGCGCGGCGGGTGGGCGGCGTGCCGCGCGGCATGGCCGCGCTGTGTGCCGCGGTCGCCGTGCTGCTGGTCGTGCAGGGGGTGGCGCTGCTGTCGGCCGGCGACGTGCCGAGCGGATGGCAGGCCACGGTGCTGGGACGGATCGCGCCCGCCTGCGTGGCCGCGGCCGACACCGGGTTGTGCTCGCACGTCGACCTGGTGGCGTGGGGGGTGTTCTGCACCGCCGGTCTCGCCATGCTGGTGCTGGTCGCCGGGGTGCTGGCGTACCGGACCCGGGCGGCGCGGCGCGGCGTGGGCGTGTTCTGGGACCTGGCGTGCTTCTGGCCCCGCGACACGCATCCGCTGGCGCCGCCCTGCTACAACGAGCGGATCATGCCGCAGGTCTCGGTCCGGGTGGCGTGGTACCTGGGCACCGACGACCAGCCCGGCGCGGCCGACCCGGCGGGCCAGGTG
>JBIQML010000537.1:0-3676 GCA_044463405.1 Nakamurella lactea
AAGGCGACCGCCTCGCTGTACAACTACACGCCCTACCAGCCGAACGCCGCGTCGCTGACCGCCTACCCCGGCACCGGGAACCGCTGCAGTTCCTACGGCAACCGGAACTTCTTCTTCCTGTTCACCGGCTACTTCGGCTTCACCGGAGGCGGCGTCGCCGCGGCCGCCCAGGGGTCGCAGGTGACGATCCCGGACAGCCCATGGGTTCCGGCGACCCTCGCGGGCCGGACCATCACCACGGCCAACCCCGCGGTGGCCAGGGGTATCGCCGCCGGCCTGTCCACCCTCGGCACGCCCTACGTCTGGGGTGGCGGCACGTACGGTGGCCCCGCGGACGACGGCTGCATCCGGGGCTACGGCGAGGTCAACTCCTGCCGCGGCATCATCGGGTTCGACTGCTCCGGGCTGACGGGCTACGTGTTGCGCCGGGCCGGGTTCCCCATCCCGACCAACTCGACGGCACAGCGGTCACACGGCCGCCGGGTGGCCTGGTCGTCGGCGCGCCCGGGCGACATCGTCGGCTACCCCGGTCACGTGGCGGTCTACCTGGGTTCCTTCGACGGGGTCAGGTACATGCTGGAGTCGCCGTATCCCGGGGCGTTCGTGCACGTGAGCACCGTGCGAACCCGGTCTCTGGACACGGTGGTGCACCGGTACTGGGGCTGAGCGGGCGTCGCCGTCACGGTGAGCAACCGCGTCGGGGTTCCGAGTGGCGACGGAAGCGGACATCGACCCGATGAGCCGTGGGTTTTCGCCGGGTCGGCAGCGACACGCCACCCGGACGGGTGAAATCGACCCGTCCATTCGGGTCAAACCCATCGCTCAGGGGCGGGTCGGTGCTCTACCCTGACAATCACGCCGGAACGGGCTGCTGGGGGCAGCCGGCCGGCCAGCGGAACCGCCTCGGGTCGGGGGCCCTTGCGGAACCGCGTTTTCGTGGAAGGCATCCCGCGTGCAGCTCTCATCTCCCCTGCGCCGAGACGGATGGCCGCCTGTCGCCCGGCTGATCGCCGTCGCCGCCTCGCTGGTCATCGCCGCCGCGCTCGCGCTGTTCGTCGGTGCCGGAACGGCCAGCGCCGACTCCAGCGCCCCGAGCGCCGACGCTACGGCGAGCGGCGCGTCGAGCACCGCGGCCTGCACCACGCCGGCCGCGCCACCCGCGCCCGCCGAGGTGGTGCCGGGCGGTCTGTACGCCGGGCACCACCTGGCCGACGGCCAGGCGGGTTCCGCACAGCTGATCATCGCGGTGGGCAAGGCGATGGGCGTCACCGACCGCGGCGTGCGGATCGCGCTGGCGGTCGCCATGCAGGAGTCGTCGCTGCACTCCTGGCAGGTCGCCGGCCCCTACGTCGGGCTGTTCCAGCAACTGGCCGATCCGATCGGCGGCGCCTACACCGCCTACGACCGGTCGGACCCCGTGGGCGCGACCCGCATGTTCTACCAGCAGCTCCTCCAGATCGATCCGGACTACCGGAGCGACCCGCGGCCGGACTGGAAGATCGGCGAGGCCATCCAGCAGACCGGCCAGGGCAGGCTGTTCGCCGACTGGAAGCCGCTTGCCGCGGAGCTGACCTCACGCTTCTACGCCAAGGTGGCGCCGTACGAGTTCTACCCGCAACCGGTGAGCACGCCGGTGGACTGCCCGCCCACCAGCGCCGGTGGCGGCGGATTCCACCCCGGCGACATCATCTCCGACCAGGTCTTCTACGACACCACCGCGATGACCACCGACCAGGTGCGGGCCTTCATCGACGCCCAGAACGCCGCCTGCAGCGGTCCGTGGTGCCTGCGCAACCTGCGGGTGGACACCCCGGACGAGCCCGCCGACGCCTACTGCGACGCCTACACCGGCGGTCCCGACCAGGACGCCGCGGAGGTGATCACCGCGCTGGCGGTGGCCTGCCACGTCAACCCGCAGGTGATGCTGGTGACGTTGCAGAAGGAGTCCGCGCTGCTGACCCGCACCGACGTCACCGCCGCCAGCTACGCGGCCGCCTGGGGCTGGCACTGCCCGGACACCGGCCCCGGCGGCAGCGCCAACTGCGACCCGGCGTACGCCGGGTTCTTCAACCAGGCCTACGGCATGGCCAAGCAGTGGTCGCGCTATCGGGTGGATCCCGACAAGTACCACTACCACGCCGGCGAGACCGCCGACATCGCCTGGAACGTCGCGGAAACCGGCTGCGGCAGCGCCCCGGTGCACATCGCCAACACCGCCACCGCGTCGCTGTACAACTACACGCCGTACCAGCCCAACGCGGCGTCACTGGCCGCCTACCCCGGCACCGGGGATCGCTGCAGCTCCTACGGCAACCGGAACTTCTACTACCTGTTCACCGCGTACTTCGGCTCCACCGGCGGCGGCAGTTCCGTGGCGGTGCACGGCGTCGACGTCACCGTCCCGGACAGCCCTTACGTCCCTGCGGCCCTGGTGGGCGCGACGATCATCGCGCCGGACGCCGCGGTGGCCAAGGGCATCGCGGCCGGGCTGGCGGTGCTCGGCACACCGTACGTGTGGGGCGGCGGCACCGACGGCGGGCCGGCCGACCAGGGCTGCTCCCGCGGCGGCGGCGCCTCCAACTCCTGCCAGGGCATCGTCGGGTTCGACTGCTCTGGCCTGACCCGATACGTGTTGCGGCAGGCCGGTTTCGACATCCCCGGCGACTCGTCGGCGCAGCGCGCCGGCGGCACCGACGTGCCGTGGTCGCAGGGGCTGCCCGGCGACATCATCGGATTCCCCGGGCACGTGGCGATCTACCTGGGCGCCGTCGACGGCACCGAGTACCTGCTGGAGGCCCCGTACCCGGGCGCGTTCGTTCACGTGCGCGCCGTCTACACCAGCTCCGGCGGCAACAACGCCGACGCCGTCCTGCACCGCTACTGGAGCTGACCCGTCACCGCGCCGCCGACGTCGGCTGTGCGGTGGCCGGCACCCTGAAAACCTGCCCCGGGATTGCGCCAAGATCACCGCGACCTGCGGGAATGTGCGGCGATGCGTCAGCAACGGGCATCTCGCGGCAGCTTTTCAGGGCCAGGCGCATATGCCGGCCGGTTACCTGCCGGCGGCGGGTACCTGCCGGCGGCGGGGGCCTGCCGGGTGCCGGCGGGTTACCTGCCGGTGCCGGCCGGTTACCTGCCGGGTGCCGCCGCCAGCGCCGCCTCGATGCGGGCCAGCGCCGCCCGCAGTTCGGCGATGTCGGCGTGCGTGGCGCTCTGCTCGGCGTGCTTGAGGCTGACCACCAGCTGGCCGTTGGTCTCCAGCACCGCGGTCTGCACGTCGTCCAGCCCGTCGCCGTTCTGGGTGCGCACGGCATGCTCCAGCTCGACCGGCCTGATGCCCAGCCGGCGCATCGCCGAGGCGTCCAGTTCGCCATCCCGCATCAGGTGCGACGCGGTGCCCTCCACCAGCCGGCGCACCCACGGGCTGGCATAGGCCAGCCGGTCGATGCCGGCGTTCACCAGCACCAGCGTCACCGCCCCGACGGCGCCGCCGGAGAACGAGTTGTCCGGCCCGATCACCGCGTTCTGCACCACGTTGGACAGCAGGAACATCACCACGAAGTCCATGGTGTTCATGGAGGCGATCGCCCGCTTGCCGGTGATCCGGAAGATCACCATGATCAGCGCGTACACCAGGATGGTGCGCAGGATCTTCTCGACGACCGGGACCTCGAAC
>JBIQML010000538.1:0-3620 GCA_044463405.1 Nakamurella lactea
ACCAGGCGATGCCCGTCCACCGAGGTGGACAGGAACGTGCGGCCGGCCAGTTGCTCGCTCAGGGAGCCGGAACCGGAGCCGGCGTCCGAGGTGCCGCCGGTCGGGTGGCCGGCGCCGGTGGACGCGGAGCCGCCGGCAGCCCCCGACGAGGCTGCCGAGCCCGCCGAGTCCGGCGAACCCGACGAGCCCAGGCTGGCACACCCGGCCACCGCCAGCAGCGCCCAGCCGGCCAGCGCCGCGACGATCCGGGCCGCTACCCGCCCGCGCAGCACCGCGAGCCGGCCCGGCCGCCCACGATCCCGTCCCGTCCTGCCGATCCCCAGCACCACACCGTCCTGTCGCATCCGGCCGCCCACCGGCGGCACCTAGGGTCCGTCGATCACAGGACGCGGCCGGCCCCCCGTCGGGTTGCATGGCCCGTGCCTCTGCGGGTCGCTACCGGCCGGACGGCCACGCGTCCAGCACCTCGGCGCTGGCCGGACAGCATCGCGCCGGCCGACGAGAGGTCGATCCGCGCATGGTAACCAGGGTGCTCAACACCGTCCAGGAACGTTCCGCAGGCGGCCATCCGCCGCGGTGCCGGCGATGACCGTCGGGCGGCACCGCAGCACGCACCGCGGATCGCCGGACTCAGACCGCGCCGAACTGCCGGTCCCCCGCGTCCCCCAGCCCCGGCACGATGAAGCCGGAGTCGTTCAGCCGCTCGTCCACCGACGCCGTCACCACCCGGACCGGGAGCCCGGACTCGGCCAGCCGCAGCAGGCCCTCCGGAGCGGCCAGCGCGCAGATCGCCGTCACGTCGGTGGCGCCGCGCTCGGTGAGCAGCGAGATGGTGTGCACCATGGAGCCGCCGGTGGCCAGCATCGGGTCCAGCACCCACACCGGCCGTCCGGCCAGCGACTCCGGCAGCGACTCCATGTACGGGGTGGGCTGCAGGGTGTGCTCGTCCCGGGCCAGGCCGACGAACCCCATCTGGGACTCCGGGATCAGCGCGTGTGCCTGGTCGGCCATGCCGAGGCCGGCGCGCAGCACCGGCACCAGCAGGGGCGGGTTGGACAGCCGGACCCCGTTGGTGCGGGCCACCGGGGTGTGCAGCGGGAACTGCTCGGTGGCCAGCTGACGCCCGGCCTCGTAGACCAGCATCAGCGTCAGCTCGTGCACGGCGGCCCGGAACGAGGCGTTGTCGCTGCGGGCGTCACGCATGATGGACAGCCGGGAGGCGGCCAGCGGGTGGTCGACGACGGTGACGGGCAGTCCTTCGGGGATCTCGTGCGGTGCGGGCATGCCGGTCATCCTGTCATGCGATCGGGTCGCGCAGCGTGCTGGTGCCGCGGCATTCAGCAGCCGGGCACGGCGTCGTAGAGCTCCAGGCACCGCTGCACGAACCGCCGCGGGTGGTGGTGACGCAGCGCCCAGTCCCGGCTGCGCCGGGCTCGCCGGGCGGCCCCGTCGGGATCGGCCAGCGCGTCCAGGACCGCGTGCACGGGATCCTGTTCGGCGGTGTTCCACACGTCGGGGGCATCGCCGTATGCCGCGCCAGCGGTATAGCGCATCACCAGCGGCCGGGCCAGCGCCATCGCCTGCAGGTCCGACAGGGTGACCAGATCCCCGGACTGCGCTCCGACCACCACGTCGGCACCGGCCAGCACCTGGTGAAACTCGGTCGCCGGCAGCAGCGGCAGCAGCCGGACCCCGGCGGCACCCGCCAGGTCGGCGCCGGTTCCCCAGTCGACGCCAACCAGGTCGAGGTCGGGACGCTCGCGGCGCAGCCGGGCCGCCGTCCGGAGCAGCACGTCCAGCCCCTTGATCGGGTCCCACCGGCTGGCGAACACCACCATCGGCCGGGTCGGCGGTCCGGAGGGTGATCGCGGCTCGGCGGCATCGCACAGCGCGGGCGGCAGCGGCGCGGGCAGCCACGCCGCGTCCGGTCGCAGGGCGGTGACGGCGGCGGCCAGGTCGGGTGTGGAGTAGGCGACCGCGCCGGCCCGGCGGATCGCCCGCAGCACCAGCGGTCGGAGCGCCGGGCTGGCCAGGTTTCCGCGCACGTCGGTTCCGTGCAGGTGCAGCAGGTACGGGCGGCGCACGGTCCAGGCGTAGTAGCCGAACAGCCCGTAGTGCACGTGCAGCAGCCCGGCCGCCCGGCCGGCGGCGCGAAACCGCGCCAGATCCCGCGCCCGCCGGGCGATCTTCGCCGGCAGCGCCGCTCCCCGGATGGGGGGGAGCGGCCACAGCCGCCAGTCCAGACCCTGCCGGGTCGCCTGCTGCACGGCCGCCGAGGCGACCCCGGCGACGTCGTTGACGTGCAGCACGACCGCCCGCTCACCCCGCACGGCCGGCCCCGGATCGGCTCGGGCGGGCCCGCATCAGGGCGCGCAATTCGGGCAGCACGGCCAGCGCGGCCAGCACCGCGCCCGCGACGCCCACGACGACCTGGATCGGCACCGGCCGGGAGGTCACCAGCAGCGCGACCGCCAGTCCCGCCGCGGCGACCGTCACCGCCCGCAGGCCCAACCACGCGGTGAGCCCGCCGTGCCGGCGGGCGGCCACCAGCACCGGAATCGCGCTCTGCAGCACGGATCCGGCCAGGTATCCCCAGGCCACCAGCAGGATCGAGGTGCCCGCTGCCAGCCACAGCACCAGCCCCACGCAGAAGCCCAGGACGGACGCGCCGGCGGGGATCAGGTAGCCGCGGCCCGTGTCGCTGGACAGCGCGTTGACCGCGGGCACGCTGGCGATGGACACCCAGGTCGCCCACGCCATGACCGCGAACGTGGCGCCGCCCCCGGCGAACCCGGACCCGTAGATCCCGCCCAGCAGCGTCGCGGCCAGGCAACCGGCCAGCACGAAGCCGGGCAGCATGGCGGCCGCCAGCGCGTGTGTACCGATGGTCAGGTGGCTGCGGACCCGTGCGGTGTCGGCGCGCCCCGCCGCGCGGGCCATCGCGGGGAACAGCACCAGCGAGATCGCCCGCGGCAGCAGGTATGCGGGGGTGACCAGCGTCATCGCGGCGGCGAACAGCCCGGAGTCGTGGCCGTTTCCGGCCCGGGCGGCGAACAGTTGGGACAGTTGCAGGAATCCGGCGCTGGAGGCGGTTCCGACGGCGGTGACGGCGGCGAACGCGGCCAGCGCGCGCCACGGCACGGCGAAGCCACCGTGCGGTTCGGGAGCCGCCGCGGCCTCGACGGCCGTCGATGCACCGGGCGCCATCTCACCGGCAGGACGGCGGGGGTGCAGCACGCTGCGGTGCGCGCCCGCGGAGAACCCCAGGTACAGCAGCACCATCGGGGCGAGCACCCACGGCTGGGACCCCGTCACCGCCACCGCGATCAGGGCCGCCAGGAACAGCCCGTCCCATCCCAACTCGAGCGCCGCGTACCGGCGCACCAGGTCGACGCCGTAGAGCACCGCCTTGTAGTAGGTGTAGCAGCCGTAGCCGAAGGTCAACGCCATGGCCAGGACGTGCTGCTGCCAGCCGTCGGCGGGCACCAGCAGGCCAGCCAGCACGGCCACCGCCAGGCACAGCGCGTGGTGCGCCGCGGTGGCCCCGCGCAGCAGCGACCGGCCGGCCGCGTCGCCCGGGCGCAGTCCACGGATGGCCATCTCCCGCGCCACCGCCTGGC
>JBIQML010000539.1:0-3669 GCA_044463405.1 Nakamurella lactea
GGTGGTGGTCAGCCCGGACTTCTCCGACCACACCAAGTTCGCCGACGACTGGCTGCCCTGCGCCCCCGGCACCGACGCCGCGCTGGCCATGGCCATGGGGCACGTGATCCTCACCGAGTTCTTCCGGGACCGTCAGGTCGGCTACTTCACCGACTACGTCAAGCGCTACACCGACCTGCCGTTCCTGGTCACCCTGCGGGAGCGCGACGGCGGTGACTATCCCCACGACACGACCGGCGACTCGCAAGACACTGACGGCACTGACGGCACTGACGGCCCCGGCTACCTGCCGGACAAGTTCCTCACCGCCGCCGATCTCGGCCACCAGCAGGAGGCGGCGGAGCACCAGACCGTGCTGCTGGACTCGGCCACCGGCGAACCCGCATTCCCGAACGGCACGCTGGCATCCCGGTTCTCGGCATCCGGCCAGGGCCGCTGGAACCTGGATCTGGGTGGCGTCGACCCGGTGCTGTCGCTGCACGGGCGGCACACCGAGGCCGTCGCCGTGGACCTGCCACGCTTCGACGTCGGCGACACCGAGGGCGGCGGCGTCATCCGCCGCGGCGTCCCGGCCATCCGCATCGGCGACCGGCTGGTGACCACGGCCTTCGACCTGCTGATGGCGCAGTACGCGGTGCCCCGCGACGGCCTGCCGGGCGAGTGGCCCGCCGGGTACGACGACGCCTCCCAGCCCTACACGCCGGCCTGGCAGCAGGACATCACCTCGGTGCCGGCGCCCGCGGTGGCCCGGGTGGCGCGGGAGTTCGCCCGCAACGCGGAACTCACCCGCGGCCGGTCGATGATCGCCATGGGGGCGGGCACCAACCACTGGTTCCACTCCGACCAGATCTACCGCACGTTCTTCACCCTGACCATGCTGTGCGGCTGCCAGGGCGTCAACGGCGGCGGCTGGGCGCACTACGTGGGCCAGGAGAAGGTGCGCCCGCTCACCGGTTTCCAGCAGGTGGCGTTCGCGCTGGACTGGCAGCGACCCACCCGGCACATGACCGGAACCTCCTACTTCTACCTGCACACCGACCAGTGGCGCTACGAGAACTTCGCCGCGGACGAACTGGCCAGCCCGCTGGGGCGGGGGATCTTCCGCGGCAAGACGTTCGCCGACACGCTGGCCGCGGCGTCCCGGATGGGCTGGACGCCCTCGCACCCGGCGTTCGACCGCAACCCGCTGCAACTCGCTGACGACGCTGCCGACGCGGGCAAATCGGTCGTCGACCACGTGGTCGACGAGTTGCGGCAGGGCCGGCTGCGCTTCGCCGGCCAGGACCCGGACGCCCCGGAGAACATCCCTCGGGTGATGACGGTGTGGCGGGCGAACCTGCTGGGCTCGTCCGGCAAGGGCATGGAGTACTTCATGCGCCACCTGCTCGGGGTGGACGACGCGGTGCGGGCCGAGGAGTCGCCAGAATCGCTGCGCCCCACCGAGGTTCGCTGGCGTGACGAGGCACCCAGGGCCAAGCTCGACCTGATCACCACCATCGACTTCCGGATGACCAGCACCTGTACCTACTCGGACATCGTGCTGCCGGCGGCGACCTGGTACGAGAAGCACGACATCTCCACCACAGACATGCACCCGTTCGTGCACTCGTTCAACCCGGCCATCGCGCCTCCCTGGGAGACCCGCACCGACTTCGACGCGTTCCAGACCATCGCACGCGAGTTCTCCCGGCTCGCGGCCACCCACCTGGGCACCCGCACCGACGTGATCGCCGCGCCGATCATGCACGACTCCCCCGGCGAACTCGCGCAGCCGGGCGGGCGGGTGGCCGACTGGGCGCGCGGAGAGTGCGACGCGGTGCCGGGCCAGACGATGCCGTCGCTGATCCCGATCGAGCGCGACTATGCCGCGGTGGCCGAGAAGATGGTCGCGCTGGGCCCGCTGGTCGACTCGGCAGGCACCGGGGTGAAGGGCATCAGTTGGAAGCCGACCGCGGCGGTCGACCTGTTGGGACGGACCAACGGCAGGGTGCGCGGCGGCGTCGGTGACGGGAGGCCGTCGCTGGCCCGCGACATCCACATGGCGGAGGCGATCCTGGCGCTGTCCGGCACCACCAACGGGCAGGTCGCGGTGCAGGGCTGGAAGGCCCTGGAGCAGCGCACCGGCGTACCGCTGGCCGACCTCGCCGAGGAACGCTCCGGGGAGCGGATCAGCTTCCACGACACCCAGGTCCAGCCGCGCGCGGTGATCACGTCACCGGAGTGGTCCGGCTCCGAGACCGGCGGCCGGCGGTACTCGCCGTTCGTGGTGAACGTGGAGCGCGGAAAGCCGTGGCACACCCTGACCGGGCGGATGCACTTCTTCCTGGACCACGACTGGATGGCCGAGTACGGCGAGCAGCTACCCACCTACCGGCCGCCGCTGAACTACCTGCGGCACTTCGGGAACCAGCAGATCGGCGACGCGGACCGGCCGGAGATCACCGTGCGGTACCTGACACCGCACTCCAAGTGGTCCATCCACTCCGAGTACCAGGACAACCTGCACATGCTGCGGCTGTTCCGGGGCGGGCCGGTGATCTGGATGAGCCCGGTGGACGCCCGCACCATCGGGGTGGCCGACAACGACTGGATCGAGGCCTACAACCGCAACGGCGTGGTGGTGTGCCGAGCCGTGGTGACGCATCGGATGCCCAAGGGCACGGTGTTCATGTACCACGCCAAGGACAGGCACCTGATGACGCCGAAGTCGGAGATCTCCGGCTGGCACGGCGGCGGCGACAACTCGCTGACCCGGCTGGTGATCAAGCCCACCCACATGATCGGCGGCTACGCGCAGTTCTCCTACGGGTTCAACTATTACGGCCCCACCGGCAACCAGCGTGACGAGATCACGGTGATCCGCCGGCGGGCACAGGAGGTGCAGTACCGGTGACGCCGTCGAAACCAGCATCCACCGCACCACAGGCGCTGCGGGAGGTGCCGCCATGCGCGTGATGGCCAACGTGGCGATGGTGATGAACCTGGACAAGTGCATCGGCTGCCACACCTGCACGGTGACCTGCAAGCAGGTGTGGACCAACCGGCCGGGCACCGAGTACGTGTACTTCAACAACGTCGAGACCAAACCGGGGGTCGGCTATCCCAAGCGGTACGAGGACCAGGAGCAGTGGCATGGCGGCTGGACGCTGGACTCCAAGGGCCGCCTGCAACTCAAGGCCGGGGGCCGGCTGCGCAAGCTACTGTCGATCTTCTACAACCCGGACCTGCCGACCATCGACGACTACGGCGACCCGTGGACCTACGACTACCAGACGGTGCTGGACGCGCCGCTGGGCACGCCGAACCCGAGCGCGCACTCGATCTCCGCGCTGACCGGCAAGGACATGACCGTCAAGTGGGGCTCCAACTTCGACGACGACCTGGCCGGCGCGCCCGAGCACGCGCTGCACGATCCGAACCTCAAGGGTTTGCAGGAGCAGGTCAAGATGGAGTTCGAGCAGGTCTTCATGTTCTACCTGCCGCGGATCTGCGAGCACTGCCTGAACCCGTCCTGCGTGGCCTCCTGCCCGTCCGGCGCCATGTACAAGCGCGCCGAGGACGGCATCGTGCTGGTGGACCAGGACCGCTGCCGAGGCTGGCGGTTCTGCGTGTCGGGCTGCCCGTACAAGAAGGTGTACTTCAACCACCGCACCGGCAAGGCGGAGAAGT
>JBIQML010000540.1:0-3656 GCA_044463405.1 Nakamurella lactea
CGCCGTGCCCCCGGCCAGATTCGAACTGGCGACACCCGCTTTAGGAGAGCGGTGCACTATCCCCTGAGCTACGAGGGCGCGGCCGGGTCGTTCGCAGGGATCGGCCCGGCCCGTCAAGGGTAGCGGGCGATCGGCCTCGGTGGTGCACCCGATGTGCCAGCGCAGCCATCGCCTGGCGGCGCGACCAAAGGCCGGGATCCCCCTCGGAAACCCGCGCCACTCGTTAGTACAGTGAAGTAAACAGGAGAATGAAGACGCTCGACGGGTGGTGATCCGCGCCGAAGCATGAGGCGCCGAACCACCGCCGCCCGCGTTGATCAGGCTGTGCAGTGCGGAGGACATACGTCGATGGTTGTCAGGTCGAACCCGGGCTCCGGCGGAGCCGACCCGACCGCAGGTCAGCGACACCGACGCGGCCACCGAGCACCCGAGCCCAACCGAGCACCCGAGCCCAACGGAGCACCCCCGTCGCCCGAGGTTCGCCGGAACGGGCAGCCGCCCAGCGGTTCCGTCACCGCCAACGGCGCGCCCACCGCCCGGGCCAACGCTCGAGCAGCCAGGGCCAGCATCGCCACCCGAAACCCGCGCTACAAGTGGATCGTGCTGTCCAACACCACGCTCGGCGTGCTGATGGCCGTCATCAACTCCTCCATCCTGCTGATCGCCCTGCCGGACATCTTCCGCGGCATCCAGTTGGAGAACCCGCTGGCACCCGGCAACACCAGCTACATGCTCTGGCTGATCATGGGCTACATGGTCGTCACCGCCGTGCTGGTGGTGAGCTTCGGCAAGCTCGGCGACATGTTCGGCCGGGTGAAGATGTACAACGCCGGATTCGCGGTCTTCACCGTCTTCTCGATCCTGCTGGCGATCACCTGGATGCATGGCACCGCCGCCATGCTCTACATGGTCATCATGCGCATCCTGCAGGGCATCGGCGGCGCCATGCTGATGGCCAACTCCAACGCGATCATCACCGACGCATTCCCCGTCGAGCAGCGGGGTCTGGCCCTGGGCCTGAACCAGGTCGCCGGCATCGCCGGTTCGTTCATCGGGCTGATCGTCGGCGGCCTGCTCGGCCCGGTCGACTGGCGCCTGGTGTTCCTGGTGTCCGTCCCGGTCGGGCTGTTCGGCACCATCTGGGCGTACCTGAAGCTGCACGACACCGGCATCAAGCACCACACCCGGATGGACTGGTGGGGAAACATCACCTTCGCCATCGGGCTGATCGCCGTGCTGGTGGGCATCACCTACGGCATCCAGCCCTACGGCGGGCACACCATGGGCTGGACCAACCCCGAGGTGCTGGTCGAACTCATCGGTGGCGCGCTGGTCCTGGCGATCTTCTGCATCATCGAGACCCGCGTCCCGGAGCCGATGTTCCAGCTCAAGCTGTTCAAGATCAGGGCGTTCACCGCCGGCAACCTGGCCAGCCTGCTGGCCGCCCTCGGCCGCGGTGGCCTGATGTTCATCCTGATCATCTGGCTGCAGGGCATCTGGCTGCCCCGGCACGGCTACAGCTTCGAGTCGACACCGCTGTGGGCGGGCATCTACATGGTGCCGATGACCGTCGGCTTCCTGATCGCCGGACCGATCTCCGGCGCGCTGTCGGACCGGTCCGGGGCCCGCGCCTACGCCACCGGGGGCATGCTGCTGGCGGCGCTGACCTTCGTCGGGCTGATGCTGCTGCCGGTCAACTTCGCCTTCCCGGTCTTCGCCGTGCTGCTGCTGCTCAACGGGATCGGCATGGGGCTGTTCGCGGCGCCCAACCGGGCGGCGGTGATGAACAGCCTGCCCCCGAACCGGCGGGGCGTCGGCGCCGGCATGAGCACCACCTTCCAGAACTCGGCCATGGTGCTGTCCATCGGCATCTTCTTCTCGCTGATGATCACCGGCCTGGCGCACTCCCTGCCGCACGCCCTGGTCGCCGGGCTGACCGCGCAGAACGTCCCGGCCGCCGCCGCCCAGCAGGTCGCCGCGCTGCCCCCGGTGGCGGTGCTGTTCGCCTCGCTGCTCGGCTACAACCCGATGGGGCAACTGCTCGGCTCCAGCGGGCTGAACGTGCTGCACACCCTGCCCGCCAGCAACCAGGCCACCCTGCTCGGCCACGAGTTCTTCCCGGCGCTGATCTCGCCGCCGTTCGCGCACGGCCTGGAGGTGGCATTCGCCTTCGCCATCGCGGCATGCCTGATCGCCGCGGTGGCCTCCATCCTGCGCGGCGGCCGGTACGTCTACAGCGAACCGGACACCGTGGTCGCCTCCTCCGTGGGGGTCGCCGCTCGCAACGGTGACGGGCGCTCCGGGGTGGGCGTTCCCGCCGGCGGTGACGCGACATCCGGCCACCGCCGATCCCGCCGGTGACGGGTATCCCGGCGGCTCCGTCACCGGCACCGGGCGCTGCTGCCCGGTGCCGATGCCGCTGGTAGCGTCCGGAACAGAACGCTCGGACAACGAGGTCCGCGCGCGACGGAGCCGGACGCGGAAGGTCGAACTGACATGCCTGATCGCAGCGAGCGGAGCGCCCCCCGCCGGGTCGTCGTCATCGGCGCGGGCATGGTCGGGCTGGCCACCGCGTGGCACCTGCAGCAGCGCGACATCGAGGTCGTCGTGCTGGACCGGTCAGGGGTGGCCGCCGGCTCGTCCTGGGGCAACGCGGGATGGATCTCGCCCGGCCTGGCGATCCCGCTGGCCGAACCGGGCGTGCTGAGGTACGGGCTGAAGTCCCTGCTGGACAAGCACTCTCCGCTGTACGTGCCGTTCCGGTTCGATCCCGACCTGTGGCGCTTCATGCTCGGCTTCGCCCGGCGCTGCACCATGCGCAGCTGGCGGCGCACCATGGCCGACTACGTGCCGGTCAACCGGGCCGCCATCGCCGCCTACGACGAGCTGGCCGACGGCGGCGTGCTGGGCAAGACCCACGACGCGCCGATCATGGCGGCGTTCCGCACCGCGGCGCTGTCCGCCGGGCTGGTCAAGGAGATCGAGCACATCCACGCCGCCGGGCTGGACCTGAAGACCGAGGTCATCGACGGCGACGCGCTGCGCGCCGAGGTGCCGATCGTCTCCCCGGACGTGGAGACGGCCATCAAGATCTCCGGCCAGCGTTACATCAACCCCGGTGAGTACGTCGACTCGCTGGCCGACGCGGTGCGCGACCGGGGCGGTGAGGTCAACGTCGGCGCCAGCGTGCGGGCGCTGCGGCAGGGGCCCGGCGGGTTCACCGTGGAACTGTACGGCGGCGAGCCGGTGCGCGGCGACGCGGTGGTGATCGCCACCGGCGCCTGGATGCCGGAGCTCGCCAAGCAGTACGGCGTCAAGGTGCAGCTGCGGGCCGGGCGGGGCTACTCGTTCAGCGTTCCGGTGGAACACGCGGTGCCGTGCCCGGTCTACTTCCCGCACGAGCGGGTGGCCTGCACGCCGCTCGGCGACCGGCTGCGGGTCGCGGGCACCATGGAGTTCCGGGACGTGGACGCGCCGCTGGACCTGGGGCGGGTGGAGTCCATCGTGCAATCCGGTCGCCCGCTGCTGTCCGGCGTGGACTGGGACCAGCGCGACGACGTCTGGGTCGGCGGCCGGCCGGTGACGGTGGACGGGCTGCCGCTGGTGGGCGCGACGCGCAACCCGCACGTGTACGTGGCCGGCGGGCACGGCATGTG
>JBIQML010000541.1:0-3653 GCA_044463405.1 Nakamurella lactea
AGCGGTCCGTGGAGGCGATCGACCGGATCGACACCGGTTCGCTGCTGCGGCCGCTCGCCAACCAGGTCGTGTCCCTGCGCCACCAGCTGACCAGGGTGGCGCCGCTGACCGCCACCGGAGACCGGCTGGGCAGCCTGGTCGTTCCGATGCTGGGCACCGAGGGCCCCCGCCGGTACCTGGTGGTCTTCCAGAATCCGGCGGAATCCCGTGCCACCGGTGGGATCTTCGGCTCCTACGCGCTGCTGGGCGTCCAGCACGGCGCGGTCCGGCTGATGCGGACCGGCTCGGTCTCCCGGGACATCGGCAGCTTCGATCCGCCGCTGGCCGGCATCGATCCCTCGCTGACGGCGCTGTACAGCCCGTTGCTGGGCGTCTATCCCCAGGACGTGAACCTCACCCCCGATTTCCCGACCGCCGCCCGGCTGATCGCCCGGATGTACCAGGCGAGGTTCGGCGGCATGCTGGACGGGGTGATCGCCATCGACCCGCTGGTGGTCGGGGTGCTGCTGCAGGGACAGCCTCCCATCGACCTGGGCGACGGCGTGCGGCTGAGCAGCGCCACCGCCCCTGAACTGCTGATGTCCGGGATCTACGCCCGCTATCCGACCAGCCAGCAGACCCCGCAGCGAGACGCCTTGCTGGCCAAGGCGACCGGCGCAGCCTTCGCGGCCATCGCCTCGAACACCGACCCGGGGGCGTTCCGGCCGATCATCAGCGGGATCAAGGACATGGTCGACCAGCGACGCGTGCTGGTGTGGAGCGCGCACCCGAACGAGGAGCAGCAGATCCTGCCGACGGCCGTGAGCGGGCGGGTTCCTGTGGACGCCCTCGGATCGCCGACCGTCGGGGTGTTCCTCAACGACGGCACCGGCGGCAAGCTGGACTACTACCTGACCATGGACGCGCGACTCGGCCCGGGCAGGTGCGCGTCCGGCGGCGGGTCACCATCGGCACCGTCGGTGCCCTCGGCACGGTCCGCACGGTCGCCGCTGTCCGTCACCCTTAGCTTCGACGCTCCGACGAGC
Organism: Nakamurella lactea; assembly: GCA_044463405.1. Taxonomy (GTDB): domain Bacteria; phylum Actinomycetota; class Actinomycetes; order Mycobacteriales; family Nakamurellaceae; genus Nakamurella; species Nakamurella lactea_B. The sequence goes on from JBIQML010000541.1 coordinate 1,026, forward strand.
GGTCTGCCGAACTACGTGATTTCCGGCGGAAATGTCAACCGTTCGGTGTACCGGCTGCAGACGAATGTGGCCATGCTGGCACCCAATGGTGGGGCGGTGACGGCGGTTTCGGTGGACGACCGACCGGCGGCGGTGCAGCAGGGCATGGACCACGGCCGGGCGGTGACGATGACGACCGTGGTGATGACGCCAGGACAGACCGTCCGGATCCGCGCCATGGTGAGCTACCCGATCGGACGGTCGGATACGGTGACGCCGCGGCTCATCGCCACGCCGTTGCCGACGACCCCGACGGTGGCGACGGAGGAATTCGCTGCCTGTTCGGCGCACTGACCGCGGTCGTCACGGCGTCGCTCCGGTGGCCCTACTGGACTCGTTCGCTGCCGAACGGGTGGGATTCCCGTGGAGGCAATGACTCTGAGCATCCGGGCGTCCTACTCTGACGCGGGATGAGTACAGGTTCGTCCTCGTCGGACATGCATGGCAGCTGGGAGGTGGTCCCATGGTGCGGCGCCTGGTGACGCTGGTGCTGCTGGTGATGGCGCCGGCACTGATCGGGATCTCGGCCTGGGCGGACACCACCGCGCCCTACCCGGCCCCGCCGGTGGACACCAGCTCGATACACGTGCTGCCAACCAGTTCCGCGATCCAGGTCCTGCCGACCAGTTCGGCGATGAGCAGCAGCGGGGGACTGGCCTACACCGGCGTCAGCTTCGACGTGGGCCTGGCCGTCGGGATCGCCGCGGCCGTGCTGGTGGCCGGCATCGTCCTGCTCGTGTTGGGTGCCCGCGGCGTGCTGGGCCGGCGAGCGCACTGAGTTTTGGTGTTGGGGTTGTCTGGCTGAGGGTGCGCTCTGGCGCCCCTTAGACCACACGACCCCGGGGGATCGCGCTACCGACGCCGAGGCGCCGCAGGTCTGACACGACGGTACCGGGCTGATCCCTGAGTTCGCGGGTGGTGCACCGGACGATGGTCCGGCCGGGGCCCGACAGCCGGCGTTCGCGAATCATGTCGTCCTCCCAGTGGTCGACGTCCATGTGGAAGGCCCCGTCGATCTCCAGAACGACGACGTGACCATCGGCGAGGACCCATTCGCAGTCGGTGAAGCGGATGCGCCCGGCGGCGTCGCGGCGCTGCACCTGCCGGCGTGGCAGTGGAAGGCCGAAGCGGCGGCAGATCCGCGCCATGTCGAGTTCGCCGATGGACTGGGCACCGCCGGCGATGTCGGTCAGCGTCCGGCGAAAGTCCGCGGCGCGGCGCAACGGCTGCATCCTGTCGATCCAGGCCAACAGGGCGGCTGGCGTGGACAGCCGCTGCTGGACGGCGGCGGCCAGGACGCCCTGTGCCGTGCGCGGCGAGCGGGTGTAGCCGGCGAACAGCAGCACGGCGGGCTCGAGGCGGCACAACGGCAACACGGATCCTGGATCTCGCCACGAATCGAGCGGCCTGCGGGTACGCACCCAGCGGACACCGGGTAAGGCATCCAGGACGAGTTGGTCCTCGACCAACACGCAGATCTCCTCCCGGTCCCATCGGCGCATCCCATGCACCGACGCGGCCGATAGTCCGCCGACGAGGGAGGTGCCGCCCGCGTGCAACACGGCCAGCCAGAGACGTTGCCGGAACGCCAGGGGCCCGGTGAAGGTACTGATCACCGTGGAACTGCGTGGCGCCCATCGGTGAGCGACGAACTGGTTGCGGACCCGATGGTGGTCGATGCCGAGCGGGAGCAACTGGCGGCGCGCGATCATGCCGTCCTGCCGGTCGGCCAGTTCCGCCCAGGGCGCATCCTCCATCCGGTCAGCCTGCCGGATCTGGGGTGGTGCCCTCGGAGTTGTCCACATGCCCGGGGGTTGTGTGGCTGAGGGTGCGCTCCGGCGCACTCTGGGCCACACAACCTCCCCGGGGGAGGGGGTCAGGCCGAGCGCAGATCCCGGCGCCGGAATCCGGCGAGCCCCGCGCCGACCAGCACGGCCGCCACCAGCACCAGGACCACCACCGGCGTCCAGGCCATCGGCACCGACGGCAACTGGGGCACGTGGGTGAAGGGGGACAGGTCCATCACGGCGCGGGGCAGCTTCAACAACGGCCCCAACTGCCCGAGCAGCAGCGAGACGCCCAGCGCCGCCCAGGCCAGCACCGTCAGCCGGGGCGCCAGGCCGTGCAGCGCCGCCGCCAGCCCCACCAGCACCAGCGACGCCGGGATCTGCACGGCCGTGCTGGCCAGCCCGTCGGCCATCGACGATCCCAGGTCTCCGGACGACGCGCCGTACAGCAGGCCCGTCACCACCCCGTCGAGCAGCAGCAGCCACACGGGGCCGGCGACCGCGAACAGCAGGTGCCCGGCCATGTAGCGGCGCCGGTCCACCGCGGTGGCCAGCACCGGGGCCGCCCGCTCCGCCGATTCCTCCGAGGTCATCCGCAGCACCGCGGAGATCCCGTACGCCGCCGCCAGCAGCCCGCCGATCGCCGCCATGCTGGCCAGCAACACGTCGGTCATCGCCCCGGGGCCGCCGATGTCGTGCATGATCTCGATCACCTGCTGGTTGTCGCCGATCAGCGTGCCGGTGTCGGTGGCCATCCCGCCGGTCATCGCGCCCAGCGCGAGGAAGCCGACGCTCCACCCGA
>JBIQML010000542.1:0-3653 GCA_044463405.1 Nakamurella lactea
ACGGCGGTGGCCAAGCTGATCGTGCTGGTCAACCACGTGACCAAGGCCGGTGGGCGGGTGTCGCGCGAGGTCGCGGAACCGCTGGTGCTGATGACGGCGCCGCTGGCCCCGCACATCGCCGAGGAACTGTGGAACCGGCTGGGGCACCGCGAATCGCTGGCGCACGGGCCGTTCCCGGTGGCGGATCCGGCGTTGGTGGCGCTGGAGGAGGTGGAGTATCCGATCCAGGTGAAGGGAAAGGTCCGCTCGCACGTCACCGTCGCGGCGGACGCGGACAGCGCCGCGGTGCAGGCGGCGGCACTGGCCGAGCCGCGGATCGCCGAGATCCTGGACGGTGCGACGCCGCGCAAGGTCGTGGTGGTGCCCGGCCGGATGGTCTCGATCGTCCCGTGACGGATCACGCCGTCGACCGGGCCGGAACGCCACTGGCGCTGCCGGTGATCCGGCTGCAGGTGCAGTTGAATCCGATCAAGCCCGGACGTGCCCCGTGGCGTGCCTACGACCCGGCGGTGCTGCACCAGGTGCCCGAGCTGGCGGTGACGGGCGACGGCGCCGTCGGTGTCGACGCGGACGGCGCCGAGCACGTGGACGTGCACAACCGCACCCACCCGGCCAGCCGGGACCGCAAGGGCAGGGCCGGGATCAGCATCATGACCACCGGCGACTACCTCGCGCTGCGGGAGCGGTACGGCGACCACCTGGTCGACGGGATCGCCGGCGAGAGCATCCTGCTGGACTACCGTCCCGGCCTGGCCCGCCGCCGCATGCCCGCCACCATGACCCTCCAAAGCGGGGGCAACGGAGCCGGCCCGGACGCCCAAGGTGCTGGTGCTGGAGATCGGTCCGTCCTGCTGACCGGCGTGCACATTGCCGAGCCCTGCGTGGAGTTCACCCGGTTCTGCCTGCGGCTGCCGGCGTCCGACCAGGTCGGTGACGACGTCCGCGCCGGCCTGGACGACCTGTCCGGCGGGGCCCGCGGCTACAAGATGGTGGCGGCCGCCCCGGCCAGGATCCGGGTCGGCGACCTGCTGCTGGTAGACCTGTAGCGTTCGACACCGCCGCGGTACCGGCGCTGGCGCGAAATCGGGACCTAAGGCCCATCCGCGCGGACCGTCGAACGATCACCATGAAGGTGCCGGCCGGAGCGGCCGTCGCTCACCGGAAGGGGCAGGAATGACCACATCCAGCAGCGCCACCGACAGCTCCGGTACGGGAGGCGGGATCCTGGCGGCCGTGGACGGCTCGGAGTCGGCCGACCGGGCGCTGGCCTGGGCCGTCCGGGAGGCGCAGGCCCGGGGGACCAGCCTGACCATCGCGCACACCTACCACTGGCCCGGTACCGGCATGGGCGCCATGGAGGCCAGCGGCTTTTTGATGGACGCCCTGGAGGAGGACTCCCGGGACATCGTCGCCACCGCCCAGCGCCGCGCCCACGAACTGGCCCCCGAGGTGCCGGTCAGCACCGAGTCCCGGCTCGGACCGGCCGTGGCCACGCTGGTCGGCCTCGCCCAGGACAAGGACCTGGTGGTGGTGGGTTCGCGCGGGCTGGGCGGCTTCACCGGTCTGCTGCTCGGCTCGGTGGGTACCGGCCTGGTCGCCAACGCGCCGTGCTCGGTCGCGGTGGTCCGCGGCGAGCGGGTGCCGGCGCCGGACGATCCCGTGGTGGTCGGCGTGGACGGCGCCGCCTCCGGCGAATTGGTGCTCGCAGAAGGGTTCCGGGCGGCGCAGCGCCGAGGATGCCCGCTGCTGGCGGTGCACTGCTGGCAGGATCCGACGGCCGATCTGCGGGCCGCGCGGGGCCGTGACCCGCTCACCGACGCCGAGTCCTGGGAGCGCACCGTGTCGGAGGCGCTCGCCGAGCGGCTGGCGTCCGTGGGCGCACGGTTCCCGTCGGTGCGCGTCGAGTCGGTCACCAGCCGAGGCCGCCCGGCCCCGGTGTTGCTGGAGCACGCGGCGTCCGCCCAACTGGTGGTGGTGGGTACCCGGGGTAGGGGCGAGCTCAAGGGCATGCTGCTCGGCTCGACCAGCCGGGCGATGGTGCAGCACGCCCCGTGCCCGGTGCTGGTCGTGCGGTAGCGCCACATCGCCCTTCTCGCCCTTCTCGCCCTTCGCTTGTGACGCTTGTGAGTCCCAGGTGGCGCCATGACGCCACGTGGGACTCACAAGCGGAGGCAGGTCGAGACCTCCCGCGAACCGCAGGGCTGCGCTCCGTACCAGCGGGACGCGGCGAAACCGCCGCCCCGGCTCACTCGCCGCGGATGAACGCCTCCACCGCCTCGCGGGCCACATCGTCGGCGTACTGCACCGGCGGGGACTTCATGAAGTACGCGCACGCCGGCTCGACCGGTCCGGCCAGACCCCGGTCCAGCGCGATCTTCGCCGCGCGCACCGCGTCAATGATCACCCCGGCGGAGTTCGGCGAATCCCAGACCTCCAGCTTGTACTCCAGGTTCAGCGGCACGTCACCGAACGCCCGCCCCTCCAGCCGCACGTAGGCCCACTTGCGGTCGTCCAGCCAGGCCACGTAGTCGCTGGGGCCGATGTGCACGTCGGCGCCACGCATCTCGTGCGGCACCTGGGAGGTCACCGACTGGGTCTTGGAGATCTTCTTGGACTCCAACCGGTCTCGCTCCAGCATGTTCATGAAGTCCATGTTGCCGCCGACGTTCAGCTGCATGGTGCGGTCCAGGATCACCCCACGGTCCTCGAACAGCTTGGCCAGCACCCGGTGCGTGATGGTCGCCCCGACCTGGGACTTGATGTCGTCGCCGATGATGGGAAGCCCTGCGGCACGGAACTTCTCGGCCCACTGCTCGGTGGAGGCCAGGAACACCGGCAGCGCGTTGACCATGGCGCAACCGGCCTCGATGGCGCACTGGGCGTAGAACCGCACGGCCGCCTCTGAGCCCACCGGCAGGTAGCAGACCAGCACGTCGGCGCGGGCCTGCTTCAGGGCGGTGACGACGTCCACGGGTTCGGCCGGCGACTCCGTCACCGTCTCCCGGTAGTAGCGGCCGAAGCCGTCCAGGGTGTGCCCGCGCTGCACCGTCACGCCGGTCGGCGGCACGTCGGCGATGCGAATGGTGTTGTTCTCGCTGGCGGTGATGGCCTCGGCCAGGTCGAAGCCGACCTTCTTGGCATCCACGTCGAAGGCGGCGACGAACTCCAGGTCCGAGACGTGGTAGTCGCCGAACGTGACGTGCATCAGGCCGGGGACGCGGCTGGCCGGATCGGCGTTGCGGTAGTACTCGACGCCCTGGATCAGGGACGACGCGCAGTTCCCGATTCCGACCACGGCGACCCGGATGGGGTGGGCGGTGCGCTGCGGGCTGGGTGTGCTCATGGGTGGTACCTCTCGTTGGGGAATGGGGTGGTGGGGTCGGTGGGGGTCGCGGAAGCGGCGGGTTCGGTGACGGGAATCGGGGCGGTGACGGGATCAGCGGGAGCGCGGCTGTGCGGGAGGGTGTCGCCGGGAGCGGCCGCGGCGTCACGGTCGGGAGTGCTGCCCTCCCTGGCGATCAGGCCACGGATCCAGAGCATCTCGCGGTCGTGCGTGAAGCGTATCTCAAGCAGCTCGCTTCTGTGACCGGGCTCACCTACGCGTACCTCGGCGACGACTACAATCTGGTACCTGCATTCGAGGCCGCTGCGCA
>JBIQML010000543.1:0-3647 GCA_044463405.1 Nakamurella lactea
GGCTACCCCGTCACCGCCGCGCCGACCCCGTCACCGCCGCCGCTACGCCGCGCCCGCCTCGGCGGCCCGTCGCCAGCGGATCCCGGCCTCCAGGAAGCCGTCGATCTCGCCATCGAACACCGCCGAGGGGTTGCCCACCTCGTAGCCGGTGCGCAGGTCCTTGACCATCTGGTACGGGTGCAGCACGTAGGAGCGCATCTGGTTGCCCCAAGAATTGCCGCCGTCGCCCTTGAGGGCGTCGATCGCGGCCTTCTCGTCCTGCCGGCGCCGCTCCAGCAGCTTGGCCTGCAGCACCGCCATCGCGGACGCCCGGTTCTGGATCTGGGAGCGTTCGTTCTGGCAGGAGACCACGATGCCGGTGGGGATGTGCGTGATGCGCACCGCCGAGTCGGTGGTGTTCACGCCCTGCCCGCCCGGACCTGAGGACCGGTAGACGTCCACCCGCAGGTCCTTCTCGTCGATGTCGACGTGGTCGGAGGAGTCCACCACCGGAACCACCTCGACCCCGGCGAACGAGGTCTGCCGGCGAGACTGGTTGTCGAACGGGGAGATCCGCACCAGCCGGTGGGTGCCCTGCTCCACCGACAGGGTGCCGTACGCGTAGGGCGCCTTGACCTGGAAGGTGGCCGACTTGAGCCCGGCCTCCTCGGCATAGGAGGTGTCGAACACCTCGGTCGGGTAGTCGTGCCGCTCCGCCCAGCGCAGGTACATCCGCAGCAGCATCTCGGCGAAGTCCGCCGCGTCCACCCCGCCGGCCTCCGACCTGATCGTGACCAGCGCCTCCCGCACGTCGTACTCGCCGGACAGCAGGGTGCGCACCTCCATCGCCTCGATGTCGGTCGTCACGGCCGCCATCTCGGTGCGGGCCTCCTCGAGGGTCTCGGGGTCCTCCTCGCCGAGTTCGAACAGCACCTCGACGTCGTCCAGCCGCTGCCGCAGGCCCTGCACCCTGGCCAGCTCGCCCTGGGCGTGCGACAGCTTGCTGGTCACGGCCTGGGCGCGATCCTGGTCGTCCCAGAGGTCGGGTGCGCTGGCCTGTTCGGAGAGCTCGGCGATGGTGCCCCTCAGCCGCTCCAGGTCGACCACGGCCTCGATGGAGTCCATGGTGGCCTGCAGTTCCTTGAAGGCGGCGGCGTCGTCGGGATTCACAACAGGCCAGCCTACGCGGCGCGTGCGAGCGGGCCGTGCCGCCCGGCGCCCCCGGCGGTCGCGTCCCGAGTACCGGGTAGTGAGGGGTGACGGTGGTCACGACGCGGGTCGCTTGACAGCGGGCGAGCCCCTGTCGGTATATTCCTCACGGAATAATCCACGGCGGTGACGGACATCGCCGGCAAGACCACGGCGGACGGGAGATCACCCATGGCGGCGCTGAGCCCGATGGCCATCGCGGCACTCGGCCTGCTCGCGGAGCGGCCCATGCACCCCTATGAGATGTACCAGCTGCTGCTGGAGCGCGAGGAGCACAGCGTGCTCAAGGTGCGGCCCGGCACGCTGTACCACACCGTCGATCGGCTGGCCCGGGACGGCCTGGTCCGGCCGCTGCACACCGAACGGGAGGGCAACCGGCCCGAGCGCACCACCTTCGAGATCACCGAACCCGGCCGCCGGGAGCTGTCCCGCCGGTTGCTGGAGATGCTCTCCGCCCCGGCCCGGGAATACCCGGAGTTCCCGCTGGCGATCTCCGAGGCGCACAACCTGTCGGCCACGCAGGTGATCGCCTGCCTGCGGACCAGGATCCAGGCGCTGCGCGACGAGGAGCGGCACGTCGAGGAGCGGTTCGCGGCACTCGGGACACCGGACGTTCCCCGGTTGTACTGGCTGAACGTCGACTACGACCGGGCCGTCCGGGCCGCCCAGCTGGCCTGGTTGCAGCGCATCGTCGACGAGTTGGAGTCCGGCGAACTGCCCTGGCGCGACTCCCCGGAGGTGCGTGCGCACTCCGCCCGGCAGGAGGCCGGACACGCCGGCCCGACACCCGGTGTCGGGCCACGGGAGAAGGATGCGGACGGTGCGCAGGCCGATGCCGTCACTCCCGGCGGCCGTCGCTGATCACCGTCACTGCCGACAAGACCACCCGGGTACCACACCCGCGTCAGGACAAGACAGAGGAATGACCAGCATGAGCTCCACATCGACCCACGACCGACCGCCGACCGGCGGCGGCGCACCCTGGCCGCAGCCGGAGGGCACCGGCAACCCGTGGGCCGCCCTGTGGGCCCTGTGCCTGGGCTTCTTCATGATCCTGGTCGACTCGACCATCGTGTCGGTCGCGATCCCGTCCATGATGGACGGCCTGCACGCCGGCATCAACGAGGTGCTGTGGGTCACCAGCGCCTACCTGCTCACCTACGCCGTGCCGCTGCTGATCACCGGCCGGCTCGGGGACCGCTTCGGGCCGAAGGCGCTGTACCAGACGGGCCTGGTGGTGTTCACCCTGTCCTCGCTGTGGTGCGGCCTGTCCGGCAGCATCGGCATGCTGATCACCGCCCGTGCCTTCCAGGGCCTGGGTGCGTCCATGATGACGCCTCAGACCATGGCGGTGATCACCCGCACCTTCCCGGCCAACAAGCGCGGCACCGCGATGGGCATGTGGGGCGCGGTCGCCGGCGTGGCCACCCTCGTCGGGCCGATCCTGGGAGGCGTGCTGATCGACTCCCTCGGCTGGGAGTGGATCTTCTTCATCAACGTGCCGGTCGGGGTGGTCGGTCTCGCCCTGGCGTTGAAGCTGGTGCCGCACCTGCCCAGGCACAGCCACCGGTTCGACGGAGTCGGCGTGGTGCTGTCCGCGGTCGGCATGTTCCTGCTGGTGTTCGGCATCCAGGAGGGGCAGAACTACCACTGGGGGACCATCGCCGGACCGATCTCGGTGTGGTCGCTGATCATCGTCGGCATCCTGGTGCTGGCGGCCTTCGTGGTGTGGCAGGCCAAGGGCCCGGCCGAGCCGCTGCTGCCGCTGAAGTTGTTCCGGGACCGGAACTTCTCGCTGGCCAATGTCGGCATCACCGCGGTCGGGTTCTCGATCGTGTCGTTGTCGATCCCGTTGATGCTGTACACCCAGAAGGTGCTCGGCCTGAGCCCGACGCATTCGGCGCTGCTGATGATCCCGATGGCGGTGCTGTCCGGGGGGCTGGCGCGGCCGGTGGGCACGCTGGTGGACCGGATGCACCCGCGCTACCTCGGCGGGTTCGGGCTGGCCTGCATGATCGTGGCGTTGGTGTGGCTGTGGCTGGTCGTGACGCCCGGTCGGGCGATCTGGGAGCTGGAGCTGCCGATCGCGCTGATGGGCGTGGCCAACGGGTTCATGTGGTCGCCGCTGTCGGCCACCGCCACCCGGAACCTCCCGATGCATGCGGCCGGCGCCGGGTCCGGTGTGTACAACACGACGCGGCAGGTGGGGTCGGTGCTGGGCAGCGCGGGCATCGCGGTGTTCATGGAGTCCCGGCTGGTAGACGTCTTCGGGCCGCAAGCGGCGAATGCCAGCACCTACGACCAGAGCGGGCCGATGCCGGACGCCATCAGGGCCGGGTTCGCCTCGGCGATGGGGCAGTCGCTGCTGCTTCCGGCGGGGGTGCTGGTGATCGGGTTGATCGCGGTGCTGTTCTTCGCCCGGCCGGTGCAGACCATGCGGGCGCCGACCGAGGCCGTCG
>JBIQML010000544.1:0-3604 GCA_044463405.1 Nakamurella lactea
GTCGACTCGTCGCGCATCATCGTGCACCACGTCCGCAGCGACTCCTGTGAGGCCGGCAGGGTGACCCGTTCCAATCCGGTGCCGACCTCCGAGTTGGGTTCGACGACGAAGGTCACCCTGTGGGTGTGTTCGGGCCCGGCGTCGCAGGTGCCCGCGATCGGCCCGGGGACGACCGTGGACGACGCGGTCCGGGTGCTGCGCGGCGCCGGCTACAGCACCACCCAGGATTCCCAGTACTCCGACTCGGTCGAGCCCGGGCGGGTGATCGGGACCGATCCCTCCGGCGGCACGCACCTGTCCAGGGGCGAGACCGTCACGATCATCGTGTCGTCCGGGCCGGCACCCACCACGCTTCCGCCCACGACGGCGCCGCCGACCCAGGCGCCCACGACGGCGCCGCCGACCCAGGCCCCGACGACCCCGGCGCCGCCCACGGCGCCACCGTCGTCGGCCGGACCGGGCGGTGGGGGAAGCGGCGGAGGCGGCGGCGGCTGAGAGGGACGGTCAGGCGCAGCGGGCCAGGAAGTTCGCCAGCAGCGCGTGGCCCGCGGTGGTCAGGACCGATTCGGGATGGAACTGCACGCCTTCGACGTCGAGGTCACGGTGCCGGAGACCCATGATGACCCCGTCGCCGGTCTCCGCGGTGACCTCGAGGACCTTTGGCAGGCTCGTCCGGTCGACGACCAGCGAGTGGTATCTGGTCGCCTCCAGCGGTTCGGGCAGGCCGGTGAAGACCCCGGTTCCGTGGTGATGCACCGCGGACGTACGGCCGTGCATCAGTTCGGGCGCGGTCACGATCCGACCGCCGTAGACTTTGCCGATGCACTGGTTGCCCAGGCACACGCCGAAGACGGGCCGGACACCGGCGAAGCGTTGGACCTCTGCAGCTGGGGCGGATTGTTCCTGCTTGCGGTCGGTGAGCAGAACAAGGCCGACGACTGCGCGCGCGAAATCACCAAATTCCGGGTGACCGGCGCGACGGTAGCTCCGTCCGCGTCGCCAGATGACTACAACTCCACATACAGCGGCAGTGGACCGTTCAGCGGGTATCGCCCTTACGTAACGAGCGACGGCTATGCGAGCCCGCCGGCCACCGTCTGGGCTGAGGGCACGTGGGGTGCGATCCTGTTCCGGCTACGACGCGGGGAGGATGTGTCTGCCGATCTAGCCGACATGCGCGGTCTTCAGAACATCGATCCGCACCATGGCTTTATTCAGGTGACTAGGGGCGCCGCCGCCTTGCCGTACGAGTTTCACGTGTGGCCCGCGGTGGGAGGCACGGCGTGGGCGGGGCTCGTTACCCATGATGCGTCCGCCCTGTGGAAAGAGGACGGTTGGAATAGGTCTGCCGCCAGCACGCAGTTGGCCGACCGTACGAGTTTTGTAATCTCGGCTCCGGCCGATGCGGAGACCTATTACTGGACACCGACAGTCGCACCAGGGGTCACGCTCGCGGTAGGACACAACGGCAACTTGGTCGCCCGCGATGGCACCGGTCGCTATCTCGGGACCGTCGCTTATCGCTTTGCCCTCGATGCCGATAACCAAGACGTCCCCGTAACGTACGCATGGAACGGTTCCGTCGTATCCATCACCGTTGCCCACAAGTCGTCCGACGAAGTCACCTACCCAGTGTTGGTCGACACAAACCTCGCGTCTGCTTCCGTCGGCGACCTCGAGCGCGAGGAAACCGCCCTGGCGCAGGCGGCCAGCTACGGAATAGTGCCCCAGGTGCAGCTCAATCCGTTAGAGCGGGCATTCTGCAAGCCGAGGAATCGCAAGCTTGTCTGTCTCGCCTTCTACAACGACCGCACTAAGGCGATCCGGCTCGCCGAGCACCTCTTTGGCGTCGATACCGGCCAAGGGAAAGATGGATCCAAAGAGAACGCCTTCCAGCACGCGTACTGGGTGGCCTTGATGGAAAACAGCATGTTCCAGTACACGGGCCGACTGGATTCGATGGCACTTGCACTCGACTACTCGATTCGGCACGAGAATCGGGATTACAAGTCGGATAACTCGGAGCTGGCACTCAAGTTATACATGGACCTCCAGAACGACGCCTCTGGCTTTTTCCAGATGCAGGATCGCATCTGGGCCGGGACCACTGACTACAATCTCTGTGGGCGCGTTCGTGACCTTGTACACAGCGGGAGCTACAATCGCTCCCGCAGCACGTGGCAATCCGGCGAGGTCGTCTGGATCTATGACGAACAAGACGAGATCGTAACGCCAGACTGCTCTCCGGCGAAGCACTGAGCCGGTGCGAAGGTCGAGACGCCTGATGTGGAGTGCCCTAGCGGTAATCGCGGCTGTCGCGCTCGGAGTTAGCGCGGTCGTGCGACCTCACGGAGGCGACCGAAGCGTTAGTTGCCAGCACTTCCGTCCGAACAGCAAGACATGGCGCAGCGTGAGCGATGCCGGCGGACGCGAACGTGCCAAGCGCCAGCCGATAGCCGAGGCGATGGCGCGGTGCGGGACCCTCCAGGGGAGGACGCGCATGCAAGTTCTCGCGCTCCTTGGGCGGCCGAACTCGCCGGGGCTGCATAGGGCATGGTGGCTCTACGAAATCGGGACAGAGCAGAGCACGTTCGCCCTCGACGAGGCATCGTTCAGCGTTCACTTCGACGAGGCCGGTCGTGTGGACCGGACGATGACGAGCCGCGCTGGCTGAGGTCTCAGACCCCTACCGGATCAGCACCGGCGTACCGACCGGCACCCGCGGATACAGGTCGATGACGTCGCCGACGTGCATGCGGATGCAGCCGTGCGACGCGGCCGAGCCGATCGAGTAGTCCTCGCCGGTGCCGTGGATGCCGACGCCGTTGACGATCCCCATCCAGCGGGCCTTCAGCGGGTTGGCGGCCGAGCCGCCCTGCACGGTCGTGCCCTGCAGCTCGCCCGCCCAGGGGGAGTTGGGCACCGACCAGGTCGGGTTGACCTGCTTGTTGGCGATGCTGAAGAGCCCGGACGGCGTCGGGTAGGCGGGCTGGCCGACGGCCACCCTGTAGGACTTGCTGAACTTCAGGCGCTTGAAGAGCCGCAGCTTGAAGCTCGACTTGTCGATGGTGATGACGGTCCCGTACCGGCGGCGCAGGTCGTTGACGCTGACCTTCGGCGACGTCCGGCGGAGCTTGACGTGCAGGCGCCGCGGGGCGGTCGGGTCGTCCAGGGCGGCGTCGACGAGCTTCGCGGTCGCGCGCTCGTCGGGGCCCTTGCCGTGCCGGGCACGCGTGACCTTCATCTTGCGCAGCGTGATCCGCAGCTTCGCGTCGCGTGCAGGCCGGTCGACCCGCCGCCCCACCTTCGCCACCCAGGCGCGCACGGCCAGCCGCGAGTGGCTGAGCTTCAGCGGCACCGCGCCGGGCGCCTTGGCGCGCAGCGCGCGCTTGGCGGTCGTCAGCGCATCGAACGTCAGCTTCGCCTCGGCGGCGGTCAGCGTCCACGGACGGCCGGCGGCGCCGACGACGAGGTCGGTCTGGAGCTTGGGCGCCAGGCCGGTCTCCAGCCGGATGCGCGCCTCGTCGAGCGAGGCGCCCGAGAGGTCGATCCCGCCCGCGCTGACGCCCGCCGGGACGGCCGGCGGATCGGCGGCGCTCGCGGA
>JBIQML010000545.1:0-3603 GCA_044463405.1 Nakamurella lactea
CAACTGGTCCGACTCCTGCTCGGACACGGCGTTCGCGAAGGCGAACCGGAATTGCTTCGGTGTCAGTGAGACCGCGCGGTGCTTGTTGGCCGGATTCTTGAACACCGGCAACGTGGCCCGCAACGCCGAGAGCGGCACCGGAAGGACGCCCTTGATCTGGGCTGCGTCGATCGCGATGGCGGCCCGGGCGCGGTCCTGCCCCAGCAATTTCTGTGCGATCAGGCCGCCGAAAGAGTGCCCGATGAGTATGGGCGCGGCGGGCAGGGCGCCGATGACCCCGGCGAAGTGCGCCACGACGTCGTCGATGCCATGGTTCCCGATCGCGTCGGGGTTCTCCCGTGAGGAGGCCACCGTGTCGCCATCGCCGGGCCAGCCGGGAGCCAACGGCTCGTAGCCGGCACGCCGGAACGTGTCCATCCAGGGATTCCACGACGTGGCGTGCAGCCACAGTCCGTGGATGAAGAGCACCGGTGTCGCCATGCTGGCCTCCTTCGTGGACCTGCCGTCCGCCTGCTGCGTCCGCCGCTCGATCCACTCTGGTTGCACGCTAGGAACAGCGGGACACGCGCGGCTTCGGTCGACCGCATGAACCGGCGGCGACGTTCAGCGCGGCCGATGGCCGCCGCTAGCGTCAGATGACTGCCGGTCGGTGCGCCGGCACCTGCCCGTTGGAGTCAGAGAGCAGGGCCGCCAACTGGCTGCGGCTGGTGACACCGAGCTTCGGGAAGATCCGGTAGAGGTGCGAGCTGACGGTGCGGTGGGACAGGAAGAGGCGCTCGCCGATGTCGCGGTTGGACAAGCCCTGTGCGGCAAGACCGGCGATCTGGGATTCCTGCGGTGAGAGCTGCTCTCGCGGACTCGGCACCGATCGCCAACCGCGCTCACCTGTCGCTCGAAGTTCCCTGTCGGCCCTGAGCGCCCAGCTGTGCGCTCCCAGCGCATCGAACGCGCTACGAGCATCGCGCAGCGGTCCCCTGGATTCGACCACGCGTCGCTGCCGGCGCAGCCAGGATCCGTATGCCAACTCCAGTCGGGCCCGGTGCCACGGGAACGGCTTGCCGGCGCCATCGAGGGCAACCGCGAACAGGTCTTCGGCGCGCTCTGCGTCGGCGAGTACGGCCCTCGAGTACTCCAGCGCGATCGTCGGCCCGACCGCGGGGGTGGTTCCGGCCAGCTGCTCCATCGAGGCAAGCAGGGAATTCGCTTCGTCGCGCCGGCCGGTGCGGATGGCCGCGTCCGCGAGGTAGCTCACCGTCCAGAGCTGTTGCACCCGCTGATGTGCGGGGTCGGTCGGTACGAAGACGCGGTGCAGTTCGCCGTACGCCGGTTCCGGTCGATCCGCGCCGAGCGCGGACAGGCCCCGGGTCAGTTGGGCGGCGGCGAGGAGGGAGGAACTCGCATTCGGCATCCGGAGTGCCGCCCCCTCGGCCTGCGCGAGTAGTGCCGAGCGTTCGACGGAGCCGCTGCCGACTGCGTGGATCAGTGCCACCGCGATACGGGCGGACGCACCCCACACCGCTTGTCCGGTCTCGTCCGCCAGCCGCATGGCCTCGTCGGCCGATCTGGCGATGTCGAATATGCCCAGGTTGATCTCGGCCCAGGCACGGATCGCAAGCACCTCCGCGAGCAGGCCCAGCCGGCCTTGCGACCGCAACGCCTCGATCGGGGCGGACAGGTAGGTGAGGGCGCCGAGGTGGTCGCCGACGCAAAACGCCGCGATGCCCAGCAGTCCGGCAAGGTCCGGCCGTCCGTCCGCGTCGCCCGACCACCGAGCGAGTTGCTCAAGGACGACCGAAGTCATCGCTACCGATTCCGATAGTCCCAGCACCGCAAGTAGACGGGGATCGTGTGATGGAACTGGAATCCCGCCGGCGGCCACGACGATCTCGTTCCGGACCGCGTCGCCGGGATCGCGCCACCACACCCGCCGCGCCGCGCCGATCAGCAGCTGGAACGCGAGGTCTTGATCGTCGTCGTCGGTGGCCTGGCGTGCGAGATCGACGAGGTGGAGTATTTCGTTCGGCTCGCTCGTCGAGCCGTCGTGGAAGACTCCTTCGAGCCACGTCAACCGGGACCGGTCCCGGGCACGCAGGGGCATCTGGGAGACCTGGGCCGTTATGTGTTCTACCTGGCCGAACCGACCCAGCTCGTAGCCGAGCTCCGCGGCGCTGAGCAGCCGGGACGATCGGGATTCCGGCTCAGGACTGAGTGCGGCCGCCCGCTCCAACCATGCGAGAGCGGTCGAGACGGCTCCCCGACGCCGTGCGCTGGCGGCCGCCTCCTCCAGGTCCGCGGCGATCCGCTCATCGGGCCCAGGCGCCGACGCCGCCCGGTGCCAGGTCGCGCGGTGCGGGTGCGCCGACAAAACGTCCGACAGCGCGGCATGCCCCCGCTGCCGGGTGACGCGGGACATCGCCTGCCGCAAAGCCGACCGCACCAGTGGGTGGGCGATTCGGTAGCGCTCGCCCATCAAGGTCAGCAGGCCCAGACCCACGACGGAATCGACAGCGTCGCGGTCGATCGGCGCACCGTGCAGGATGGCGGCTGCCGCAAGCACGTCGTTGACGTTCTCACCGTCGTCGAGGGCGGCCACGTCGAGGACCGCTCGGGCTGTGTCGTCAAGGTCCGCCACCCGCTCCACGAAGGCGCGTTCGAGACGCGTCGTCATCGGCAGGTCGTCATCCCCGTCCGGCCAGCCGCGCCGACCGGCTTTCAGCGCGGAGGCGAACTCGAGCAACGCGAGCGGGTTGCCGTTGGCCTGGCGCAAAACCCGGTCGCGTTGGGCGGAAGCGAGCTCCGGTGCCTGCGACTGGAGCAAGGTGGCCGACGCCGCCTCGTCCAGGCCCGTCAGCGCGATCACCGTAGCCTGCTGACCGTCGGCGAATGGGAGCGAGTCGTCCCGGGAGGTGCACAGCATGACGATCCGGTCGGCGGCGATCCGGCGGGCCACGAAGGACAACACATCGATCGAGGCTTGGTCCATCCAGTGCAGGTCGTCGAGGCACAGGAGCAACGGCGCCTGGGTTGCCGAGTCGACCAGCAATTCGAGGACGGCCAGGGACGTGAACAACGGATTGACCTCGCCCGTGTCACTCATCCCGAAACAGGACAAGAGGGCATCGCGCTGCTTCGTCGGCAGCCGGTCGGCCCGGACGAGTACCGGTTGAAGGAGCTGGTGCAGGCTGGCGAAGGGAAGGTGGCTCTCGGACTGGCAACCCCGAGCGCTGAGCACGGTGAAACCGCCAATCCGGGCATTCTCGGCGAGCTGTAGCTGCAGCGTGGTCTTGCCGACGCCGGGCTCACCCAGCAGGCCGATCACCCGGCCAGCCATGTGAACGCTCTCGAGCTCCTCGGTCAGGATCCGTAAGGGGCCGTCTCGACCGATAATCGTCACACCCACGAGTGCGCTCACACGGACAAGCATCAGGTCAAGGGCGCTCGGCGTCCAGTACCTGAGACTCACGAAATGTGCCCGGGGAACGCGGGGTGTGCCTCATCTGATTCTGCCCGCGAAACGGGGCCCGGCATCGGTGAGTACCGACGGTCCAAGGGGTGGGCAAGGGGGGAGTTGAACCCCCACGTCCTTTCGGACACACGGACCTG
>JBIQML010000546.1:0-3603 GCA_044463405.1 Nakamurella lactea
GCTCACGATGACCGAGGATGACGCGGCATCCGGGACGCGCCGCATCCGATGCGTCGGCGCTGTGATCCTGGACGACGCCGGCCGGCTGCTGCTGATCCAGCGGGGCCATGAACCGGCCACGGGCCGGTGGTCCATACCAGGCGGCAGGGTCGAGCCGGGCGAGACGGATGAACAAGCAGTGCGGCGCGAGATCGCCGAGGAGACCGGGCTTGTCGTGCAGGTCGGCCCGCTCGTAGGCAGCGTGACGTGGCCCCGCGGTCCCGGTGTCGAATACGAGATCCACGACTACGACGCGGCTCTCGCCCCGAACTCTGCGCCGACCTCTGGTGCCCCGCTGGCTGCCGGCCCGGACCATGCGGAACCGCTGGCTGCCGGCCCGGACGCGGTGCCGGACCGGGCGGCCGGTCCGGGCCGCGCCGGTGATGACGCCGCGGACCTGGCGTGGGTCACCCGCGCCGAGCTGGAGCGCCTACCGCTGACTGACGGCCTCATCGACGCCCTCACGGCCTGGGGCCGACTTCCCCGGTGATGCGGAAGGCGGCCCGGCCACGAGCACCACGTCATACGCGGTGTCGACGGTGATGCTGGATGCGGATCAGCGTCCGACGAGCGACTTGACCACGTCCAGACTCTGCATGCCGTATCGCTTCATCGGCGTGATGTACGTGCCCTCGGTGATCTCGTTCCAGCTGATCAGGCCGAACGCGTCGGGGTTCGTGGCGGCCAGGTTGCCCTTGTACAGGTCGCGCAGGGTCGCCCCGCCGTTGCGGGGCACGCAGGCCGTCCCGCCCGAGAGCTGCTTGTTGAAGCCCGGGTTGAGCGGCGCGACGAAGGTCTTCACGGAGCCGTCCGGGTTGCGCGGGCTCTTGCGGACCGCGGTGGCCTGAGCGCCGAGCTGCTGGAACGACTGCGGGTTCTTGTACGGGTTCTGCGACGACCAGTAGTAGGCGTTGCCGTCCAGGTACGCGCCGCGCGAGGTGGACCAGGTGGTCTCGTCACCGAGGATGCGCAGCGTGCCGCGGTAGGCCTTGCTGATCGAGGCGAGGTTCGCCGAGGAGTACTTGCGGCTGCCCTGCCAGATGACGGTGACGCGGTTGCCCTTCTTCTCGAAGGCGGAGTCCTTGCCGTAGGTGCGCGCGAAGTACCCGAGGTCGTTGGTGATGTGCGAGATGTCCTTGACGCTGGCGGACGCCTTGTAGCTCAGCCACAGCTTGAAGGGGATGCCCTCCGCGTTCACCTTCTTCACGGCGTCGACCAGGACCTTCAGCCGCTTGCTGTAGGGCGTGCTGGTGACAGTCTGGTTCGCGGAGCCGGAGCCGATCCAGTTGACGGCAAAACCGGAGAGGCCGGCCTTCGCTGCGGTGCGCACATCCTTCTCGATGACGCCCGGATCGTCCTGGCTGTACAGCTTCGTGGGCACGTCGGTGAGCTGGTTACCGGCGTACAGCGTCTTGGCGTTGCAGCCGCTCGCGTCGACGGTCGCCGGCAACGGCAGCGTCGCGGCGGTGTACGGATACTTGCTGCCCAGCTTGTTCTTCCAGTGGTTCGAGCTCCACCACAGGTAGTAGTAGGCGTAGACAGGCGGCTTGGCGGTCGTGGCCGAGGTCGCGGTGGTGCTGGACGTCGCCGCGTTGACGGCGCTGGGCACGAGCACGAGGGAAGCCGCGACCGCAACGCTCAACGCAAGGGCTCTGAAGGACTTCTTTCGGGTACGGCGATGCTTCATGGACAACCTTTGCGGGTGGTTGATCGTCTGACGACCGTCATGGCGATCGACGGAATGGGCGGCGCAAGGGCGCTGGCACGCGGCCTCAGCCGACTACGGCGGGCCACAACGGATTCCCCCACTGCCGGACGGCTTGCGCGCCCCCGGACCTGGGTCACGTTACCAAACGTAGGCAGCCTTGCACAGTGCGTGACGAAATCTGTCTCGATCGCCACGGTGCGTAACGGACATCAGGCCACGCGTAGCGGTGAAACGGACCGAGCTCGCTCGGCTCGGCGCCGAGGGGCGCCCCGCTCGGCGGGAGGTCAGCCGGAGATCAGGAGCGCGGCCACGCCGAACATGGTCAGTCCGATGAGGATGTCCAGCACCCGCCACACGGTCGGTCGGCTCGCCCAGCGGGAGGCGCTGCGCGCGCCGAAGCCCAGCCCGAGGAACCACACCGTGCTCGCCGCGCAGGCCCCGGCCGCGAACCACCACCGTCCCGACGGGCCGTGCTGGTTGGCCAGGTTGCCCAGCATCAGCACCGTGTCCAGATACACGTGCGGATTGAGGAACGTGAGCGCGAGGATGGTCAGGATCGCCGACCGGGCCGGGGTGCTCGCCGCGGACAGTGCGCGCGCGTCCCGGGCACTTCGCAGCGACCGGACCCCGTACCAGATCAGGTAGGCGGCGCCGATCCAACGCAGCGCCGTCAGCGCGTCCGGCATCCGCGCCACCAGCGTGCCGATGCCGGCGACGCCCGCGACGATCAGCAGCACGTCCGCCCCGATGCAGATGCCCACCACGGCCGCGACGTGCCGCCGGGCGAGCCCGGTGCGCAGCACGTACGCGTTCTGGGCGCCGATCGCGACGATCAGCGACAGCCCGGTCGCCAAGCCGGTGAGCAGCAGTGGCAGGGCGAGGTTCAGGGGCACGCCTCCGACCGTATGACGCATGCTGGCTGGAGCAAAACTAATGTTCGTGAAGGTGGATTAGGATTCCTTCATGCAGTCGGATCACCTCCGCGCGCTCCTCGCGATCGTCGACACCGGCACGTTCGATGCCGCCGCCCGCGCTCTGCACATCACCCCGTCCGCCGTCAGCCAGCGCATCAAGTCACTCGAATCGACACTCGGCCGGCCCGTCGTCCAGCGCACGGTGCCGTGCCGGGCCACAGACGCGGGGGCGGTGCTGGTGCGGATGGCCCGCCAGCTCGCCGTGCTGGAGGCCGACGCCCTGGCCGAGCTCGATCCGGCCGACGGCGGGCCGGTCGAACTGGCGATCGCGGTGAACGCCGACTCGCTGGCGACGTGGTTCGCCACGGTGTTGCGGACGGCGGCGGCCTGGACCGACGTCACCGTGCGGATCCACGTGGAAGATCAGGACCATTCGGCGGCGCTGCTCCGTACCGGCGAGGCGATCGGCGCCGTGACCTCCGACCCGATCACCGTCCAGGGCTGCGTCTCGCGACCGCTCGGCTCCATGCGGTACGTCCCGATGGCCACGCCCGCCGTTCGGGACGCCCATCGACGACGCGGCGGAGTCGACTGGGCGACCATGCCGGTGGTCCGGTTCAACGCGAAAGACGATCTGCAGCACGATTTCTTGGAGCGGCGCGGGGTATTCGGTGACGGCCCGCCGGTGCACGTGGTGCCGTCGTCCCAGGGCTTCCTCGCCGCCGTGGTCGCCGGGTTGGGCTGGGGTATGGTGCCCGTCGCCCAGCTCGGCGAGGTCCCGGCCGGCGCGCTGGTGCGACTGGCCGGGTCGGCGCATGTCGACGTGCCGCTGCAGTGGCAGGTCTGGCGGTTGCGCTCGCCGCGCATCGACCGGCTGACCGACGCGGTGGCGGCAGCGGCGCGCGCCGGCCTGCGATGACGGTGTTCCGCGGCGTCGCGCTG
>JBIQML010000547.1:0-3591 GCA_044463405.1 Nakamurella lactea
GCGGTCGCATCGTCGCCGAGCCCCACGTAGAAGTCGAGATCGCAGCCGCCGGTGGTCACCGTCACCACCGCCGGGCTGACCCGTCGGCCGCGACCAGCGTGGCGAGTGCGCGTTGCGCGCCGAGGGTGGGGGCGACGGTGACGAGGCCCCGGTACAGCGTGATCAGGACTGCCCGGTCCAGCGTCCCGGTGCGCGCCCGGTCGCAGTGCGCGGACTGGATCGCGGCCTCCAGCTGGAACCGTCCGAGCGGGGACCCCAGCGCGTGCGCCCGGTGCAGCATCGCCTCCCCCTCGGCGATCAGGGCACGGTCCCACAGCGTCGTGTCCTGCTCGTCCAGCGGAGGCCACGGCGTCCCGATCCGGGCGGGTGCGCGGGACTGCGCCAGGGTGAGCAGCGCGGCCAGACCCCACGCCTCCGGCTCGGTGTCCAGCAGTCGTGCGGTGAGCAGGGCGAGCCAGCGGGCCTCGTCGGCGATGGACTCGCGGATGCGCTCCTGCTGGTCGAGCCAGTCGATGGCGTAGGCGCCGTAGATGGCCTCCAGCACGGCGGTCAGCCGCTGCGGCATGTCGGCCCTGGTGGGCACCCGGAACGGGATGCCGGCGTCGCGGATGCGGCGCTTGGCGCGAACCAGTCGCTGGGCCATCGCGGACGGCGGCATCGCGAAGATCGAGGCGATCCGCGCGGCGTCGAAGCCGAGCACCACCTGGAGCATCAGCGGGCTGCGCACCGCCGGATCGATCCCCGGGTGCGCGCAGGCGAACAGCAACTCCAGCCGGCGGTCTCCGATGGCGTCCGGATCGGCCGCGGCGTCCGTGCCGGCGGATGCGAGGGTACCGGCGTCTCCGGCGTTCGCCGTCCCGCGGGCGCCAGCCTGTGCCGCCACGACGTCGTCCAGCGGCACCGATGTTCGGGTGGCCGCCGAGCCGAGCAGATCGAGGATGCGGTGACGGGCCACGGTCATCAGCCACCCCTCGGGATTGTCCGGGATCCCACGCTCGGGCCAGGTGCGCAGCGCCCGCTCGAACGCGTCGGAGAGGGCATCCTCGGCCAGTGCGATGTCGCGGGTGGACGCGGCGAGCAGCGCGACGAGCCGGCCGTGGGAGGACCGTGCGACGTGCTCGGCCACGCCGCCCGCGCCGTCTGCGCGGGCGGCGGACGATGGTTGCGTCGTCACCGAACCGGTTGCGCGCCCTGCCACGAGCCGTCCACGTAACGGGTCGCGACCGGGCGGATCTCGACGTGCCCCCAGGAGACCGACGGCGCACGACCGGCCCAACCGATCGCGGCGTCCAGGTCCGCGACGTCGATGACGAAGGTGCCGCCGAGTTGCTCCTTGGTGTCGGCGAACGGGCCGTCCTGCACGACCAGCTCACCCCCGGCCCGGCTGACGGTGGTGGTGGCCACGGACGGCTCCAGCACCTCGGCGCTGGCCAGCACGCCGGCCTCCTCGAGGGCCTTGGCGTAGGCGTCGAATGCCCTCATCCCCTCGGCCAGCCTCTCGGGGCCGAGGTCCTCGGCGGTCGGTTCGGGGTAGTGAAGCAGCAGGGTGTAGCGCATGGTGTCCGTCTCCTTCGCGGATCGGGTTCGACTCTGACACCACTATGACGATCGGCCGGAGTCCCGATCGACAGCAGACCCGGTCTGCGCAAGGGTGGACGCTTCGCGGTGTGGCCATGCCTCGGTCGGAACGCCCGAAATACCCGTCCTCCCAGACCGGTCAGCCGTCCTCCCCCGTCGTGGTTTCGAACTCGATCCGCACCCCGAGGCACTGCTCAGGGTCGATGGTGATGCCGCGCGGCAGATCCTGGAACGGGACGTGCTCCCGGTCCAGCCGCTGGGCCACCTGATCGAGGTCGGGTGTGCCGATGGTGAACCCGGCGAGGGTGCTGCCGGTGGCAGACTTCCGGACTCGCAGCCGGCCGCCGGCGAGCGGGAAATCCCCGTCCTGCGTGGGCGTCCCGCCCGTGTACGCGCGCAGGAAGTGCTCGTGCTCGGCCGGCTTTTGTGCCTCCAGGGTGACGGCCACCACCTGCGTGGCACGGTTGTCGTGCCGCTGCAGGGCGGGATCCCAGAACGCCTCCGGGTAGTGCTGCTGGCACACGAAGAAGCCGGCGTCGGGCAGGGCGTCGTCGACCGCGAAGGCCAGCGAGAAGCCGACATGCGTCCGGGTTCCGTCTGGGCGGGTCCCGGACCTTTCGAACGAGAACGGACGGAAGGCGCCGATGCCCTGCCGGGTGAACTCGGCGGCGTCCGCCGGCGCGTCGATGCTGTCCAGCACCATCATGGCCAGTCCCTGGCGCCGGGCGAGGTAGTCGCGGACGAAGGCTCCGAAGCTGAAGAATCCCGGTGCGTGCGGCGGGATGTCGGCGGCGTCGCCGACCGTGATCAGCTCCAGGAAGGAGGAGCGGAACTGCACGAGCCGGTTCTCCGTGCCCCACGGGTGAAGGTTGCGCGCCCCGACCTGGAAGCCGAGCCGCTGGTAGAACGCCGCCGCATCGTCGAGGTCGTGCACGGCGATCACCAGGTGGTCGATCCGGCGGGATCGCGGCGTCGCGTCGTCGGTCATGGCTCCTCCTGTGTCAACCCGAGGCACCGCAGCAGCCGGGCTGCGGCGAGTTCCGAGGCGTGCACGGCGCCGGCGAGGTAGCCGGCCTCGCTGGGGCTGACCTCGCTGCCGGCTAGCACGAGCCGCCCGCTCCACGGGCCGTGCACCCACGCGGGCGCCGGTGCCGGGTGGCCGGTCCAGG
Organism: Nakamurella lactea; assembly: GCA_044463405.1. Classification (GTDB taxonomy): domain Bacteria; phylum Actinomycetota; class Actinomycetes; order Mycobacteriales; family Nakamurellaceae; genus Nakamurella; species Nakamurella lactea_B. Next base: position 2,748 of record JBIQML010000547.1, read on the forward strand.
TCTCGTCGCCGGCCGTGCAGGTGAGCGTTTCGGTGGCCCAGTCCTGGTACAGGGTCGCGGTCGGCGACCCGGCGCGCGGGCCGAACAGCCGCGCGAACTGCGCGAGGCACGCCTCGGTGATGCCCGCTTCGCCGATCCGGCGCCGCTCGGCGGGTCCGATGCCCAGGAACCCGAAGAGCGCGGGCGTGCCGGAAAGGGTGGTGGCGTCGTGCATCTCGAGCATCGGCCCGACCATGCTCTGCGCGGTTCCGGAGTAGCCGTCCTCCAGCCAGAAGGGCGCGTCGAAGACGGCCACGAACTTGGCCTGCGCGGCCATCCAGGTCGGCGTCGCCTCCCACAGTTCCCGTGTCTCGTGCGGTGGCTGCGGGGCCATACCGATGGCGGCGCCGAGGATCCGGGGCGGCAGGGCGGCGACGACGTACCGCGCGTCCACGCTCGCCGGACCGTCGGATCCGCTTACTGTGAGGCGAATCCCGTCGTCCCGGAGCGCGAGGCCGGTGACGGCCTGACCGAGGTGGACCCGCTCGGGCGCCACCCGCCCCGCCAGGTCCCGGATCAGCGCGGCCGATCCGCCGGCCAGCCGCATGGTCTGCGCGTCCTGCGGAACGCCCGGGTAGCGCTGCGCCGGTTCGCGCGACATGCGCTCGAAGACCACGTCACCGTCGCTGCTCTGCGCGAAGGTCGCCAGGCCCAACTCGTCGACGAGAGAACCGATGGCGGGCTGCATCCGCGGCCATATCCAGGACGGCCCGAGGTCGAAACCGTCGTCACCGGGCGCACCGGTGGCATCCAGCGTCAGCACCCGGCCGCCGAGCCGGTCTCGCGCCTCGAAGAGATGGACGTC
>JBIQML010000548.1:0-3578 GCA_044463405.1 Nakamurella lactea
CGTTGCGCCGCTCCGGCTTGTTCAGCACCACCCGGGCGACCGGGCCGTCGATCTTCACCTGCAGGCTGTCGTACTCCATGACCCGACGGTAGTCCCCCGGCCCGGTCCGGAGTCATCGCGGGCGGCCCGGGGGCGCCACCGGTTCAACCGGGCGTGCCGGGCAGAATCGGTGATCGTGAGCCTCACCCCGACCACCGCCTCCGACGGGATGTCGGTCGCGCCGTGCTCGGACATGACGCGGCGGGCCGGCGACGACCCGACCGGCTCCGGCACCTCGTTCGAGTCCTTCCTGCTGCTGGACCATCGCCGACCGTGGACCCGCACCGCCGCCGACGACGCCCTCCGCGACCTGCTGGCACCGCACGCCGCGGCGGCCGTCACCGACGCACCCGCACTGCGCGCGTTCGCGGTGCGCCCGGTACTGGACCGGCGCGGCAGCCCGACCGCGCCGGTGCGCGCCGGCCGGGTCGGGCACGACGCGCTGCTCACCGCCCTGCCCGGCATGCCCGACGACCGGGCGGTGACGGAGATCGCGGCGGGCGCCCCGCCCGGGGAGCCGGTGGACGACGTGCTGATCGGGGTGTGCACCAACGCCAGGCGGGACCGCTGCTGCGCGGTCCGGGGCCGACCGGTCGCCGCCGCGCTGCACGGCAGGTTCGGGGACCGCGTCACCGAGATCAGCCACCTGGGCGGGCACCGGTTCGCCGCCACCATGCTGGTGCTGCCCACCGGCTACAGCTACGGGTTCCTGAACCCCGACACCGCGCAGGCGGTGGTGGCGGCCGCCGTGGAACACCTGGTGCATCCGGCGAACCTGCGCGGCCGCGCCGACCTGACGCCGCCGGCGCAGGCCGCGGACGCCCACTGGCGCCGCGGGATCGGGCCCACACCGCTGGACGACGTGCGGATCGAGGCGGTGCGCTCCGAGGGCGACGACGCCGTGGTCGACGGCATCGTGCAGGGCGCCGCGGACCGGCTGCGGTTGCGTCGGGTCAGCGGCCCGGTGATCCCCGTCACCGCCTGCGGCGGCAAGCCGATCGGCACCGGCCACTGGGTGGTCGAGCCCGGCTGAACCGAGGTCAGTCCTCCGGGACCCGGCTGACCGTGGCGCCCAGCGAGGTCAGATCCTCCACGAAATGCGGGTAGCCGCGGTCGATGTGGAACACGTCGTGCACGCTGGTCACCCCGTCCGCCGTCAGACCGGCCAGCACCAACCCAGCCCCGGCACGGATGTCGGTGGCCCACACCGGGGCGCTGGAGAGCTGCTCCCGGCCGCGGATGGAGGCGTGATGCCCGTCGATCCGAGCGTCCGCGCCCATCCGGATCACCTCCTCGACGAACCGGAACCGGGCGTCGAAGACGTTCTCGGTGATCATCGAGTGCCCGTCGGCCACCGCCGCCAGCACCAGCGCCATCGGCTGCAGGTCGGTGGGGAACGACGGGTACGGCAGGGTGACGAAGTCCACCGCGCGCGGACGGTGGTCCATCCGGGTCTCGAAGCCGTCGTCGGTGAGCTCCACGGTCGCGCCGGCGCTGGACAGCCGCTCGAGCGGCACCGACAGGTGCGCCGGATCCACGCCGTGCACGCGGACCCGGCCGCGGGTCACGGTCGCCGCGAACGCCCAGGTGCCGCCGACCACGCGGTCCCCCACCGTGCGGTGGTCGGTCGGCGAGAGACCGTCCACGCCGTCGATGACGATCGTGGGCGACCCCGCACCGCTGATCTGGGCGCCCATCTCGGTGAGCATCAGCGCCAGGTCGCTGATCTCCGGTTCCCGGGCGGCGTTCTCGATCACCGTGGTGCCCTTGGCGAGCACCGCGGCCATCAGGATGTTCTCGGTGGCGCCCACGCTGGGGAAGTCCAACTCGATCCGCGCGCCGCGCAGTTCGGTGGCCTCGCCGACCACCGCGCCGTGCTCGATCCGGGTCTCGGCGCCCAGCGCCTGCAGCCCGCTCTGGTGCATGTCCAGCGGGCGGGCACCGATCGCGTCCCCGCCGGGCAGCGCCACCGTCGCCCGGTGCAGCCGGCCCACCAAGGGGCCGAGCACGCACACCGAGGCGCGCAACCGGCCGACCGCCGGGAAGTCCGCGCGATCCGACGGCTCGGCCGGGGTGGTGATCCGCACGGTGTCGCCGGACAGCTGCACCTGGCAGCCGAGCCCGGTCAGCACGTCGGCCATCAGCGGGACGTCCAGGATCTCCGGGCAGTTGGTGATGGTGCTGGTGCCCTCCGCCAGCAGCGCCGCCGCCATCAGCTTGAGGACACTGTTCTTGGCCCCGCTCACCGTCACGTCGCCATCGAGCCGGGCGCCGCCGGTCACCAGGAGCTGATCCACGCCCTGCACTGTATCGAGCCCGGGACCAGTGCCGGGGCGGGCGGCGCCCCGATCAGGCCGCGCGCCGCCCACGGCCCCGTGTCTAGGGTGAGCGTGTGGCCGTTCACCTCACTCGCATCTACACCCGCACCGGCGACGCCGGGACCAGCAAGCTCGCGGACGGGTCCTCCGTGTCCAAGACCGACCCACGGCTGGTGGCCTACGCCGACTGCGACGAGGCCAACGCGACGCTGGGGCTGGTGCTGGCGCTCGGCGCGCCACCGCAGGAGGTGGCCGCGGTGATTCCCCGGCTGCAGAACGAGTTGTTCGACGTCGGCGCGGACCTGGCGACACCGGTGGTGCCCGATCCTGCCTGGGAGCCACTGCGGGTCACCCAGGACTACATCGATCGGCTGGAGGCGCAGTGCGACGCGTTCAACGCGGACCTGCCGGCTCTGGACTCGTTCATCCTGCCGGGCGGCACCCCCGCCGCGGCCCTGCTGCACCAGGCCCGCACCGTGGTGCGCCGCGCCGAGCGTTCGGCCTGGGCACTGCGGGCGGCGGACCCGGACGGCAGCAACCCGCTGGCGTGCACCTACCTGAACCGGCTGAGCGATCTGGTGTTCATCCTGGCGCGGGTGTCGAACCCGGACGGCGACGTGCGGTGGGTGCCGGGCGGCGAGCGGGCGGATCCCTCGGTGCGCAGGCGATCAGGCGTCCGCCGGACGGGCCGGTCCCCGGATGCTGATTCCCCGGATGCTGGTTCCCCGAATGCTGATCCCCCGGGCGCTGGTTCCCCGGGCGCTGATTCTCCGGGCGCTGATCACGACGATCCCTGACCTTGAGCGTGCCGGAATGGCCGGCGTTGACGGCGGCGCCCCCCACGATCGACGGCGACGGATCCGTCCCGTCAGGTCTGGCGGGGCTCGCCGATGCCGTCACCGGTCGGTATCCCGTCACCGGTCGGCGACGTTCGGGTTCCCGGGGGGCGGGACTCCACCCACGACTTGAGCCCGGTCAGCGCGTCGGCGGACAGCGCCAGCTCGAGTGGGACGCCCCCGTCGGTACATCGCACGATCACCGCGTCGACCGGCAGCAGATCCGGTTCCGCGCCCAGCGGGTCGCGGACCTCGCCGACCAGCAGACGCGCGCGGTCCAGCCTCCTGGCCGCCACCGGCAGCGGGGACAGCGACCGGTACAGGCCGAGCTCGCTGCCCCGATATCGGCCCTGGCCCAGGGTCCAGCCACGGTCCGAGCTGTCGG
>JBIQML010000549.1:0-3568 GCA_044463405.1 Nakamurella lactea
TGCGCTCGTCGGGCCTGGCGCTTCGCGCCGACGGCCCTGCCTCGCTACGGCCTCCGCTCAGTGGCTGTGGCGGGGCACGCCCCACACCTGGGCCAGCCTCTGGTGTTGCGTCGCAGGCTCCAGCACCATCCCGTCACCCAACTGGCCCACCACGCTGCGCTGGAACTCCTGCCACGGCGTCTGGGACGGCGGGAACGGGAAGCCGCCCTCGGCCGCCAGGTCGTCCCGACGGCGCTGCAACTCCTCCTCGGGCAGCAGCACGTCGACCCGCCGCGCCGCCAGGTCGATCCGCACCGTGTCGCCGGTTCGCAGGATGGCCAGACCGCCGCCGGCGGCCGCCTCCGGCGAGGCGTTCAGGATGGACGGCGAGCCGGAAGTCCCGGACTGGCGCCCGTCGCCCAGGCACGGCAGTTCGCGGATCCCCGCCCGGATGGCCGCCGCGGGTGGCTGCATGTTCACCACCTCGGCGCTCCCCGGGTATCCGATGGGCCCGACGCCGCGGATCACCAGCAGGCACCGTTCGTCGATGCCGAGATCCGGATCGTCGATGCGGGCGTGGTAGTCCTCCGGTCCGTCGAACACGATCGCTCGCGCGTCGAAGCAGTCCGGGTGTTCCGGGTCCATCAGGTAGCGCTGCCGGAACTCGTCCGAGATGGCGCTGACCTTCATGATGGCGCTGTCGAACAGGTTCCCGTGCAGCACCACGTAGCCGGCGTTGTCCAGCAGCCTGTCATCCCACGGGCGGATCACCGCGGGATCGTCGACCTGCACGTCGCGGCAGTTGTCGCCGATGGTCCTGCCGTTCGCCGTCACCGCCGACTCGTGGATCAGCCCGCCGTCGATCAGGCGGCGAACCACGGCGGGAACGCCGCCGGCGTGGTAGAAGTCCTCTCCCAGGAACCGGCCCACCGGCTGCAGGTCCACCAGCAGCGGGATCTCGGCGCCGACCCGCTGCCAGTCCTCCAGATCCAGGTCGACCCCTACGTGCCGGGCGATCGCGGCCAGGTGGATGGGCGCGTTGGAGGATCCACCGATGGCGCTGGCCACCGCGATCGCATTCTCGAACGCGTCCTTGGTCATGATGTCGCTGGGTTTGAGATCCTCGCGCACCATGTCGACGATGCGACGGCCGGTGCGGTGCGCCATCTCCGCCCGGTCCCGGTAGGGGGCCGGGATGGCCGCGCACCCGGGCAGGCTCATCCCCAGCGCCTCGGCGAGCGAGTTCATGGTCAGCGCGGTTCCCATGGTGTTGCAGTGACCGCTCGACGGGCTTGCCGAGGCGATCAGGTCGCACACCTGCTCCGCATTGATCTCCCCGCTCGCCAGCAGCTTGCGGGCCTTCCAGGTGATGGTGCCGGCGCCGGTCCGCTCGCCGCGATGCCACCCGTTGAGCATCGGACCGCCGGACAGCACGATCGCCGGGATGTTCACCGTGGCGGCTGCCATCAGGCAGGCGGGCGTGGTCTTGTCGCAGCCGGTGGTGAGCACCACGCCGTCCAGCGGGTAGCCGAACAGCACCTCGACGAGCCCGAGGTAGGCCAGGTTGCGGTCCAGCGCCGCGGTCGGCCGCTTGCCGGTCTCCTGTAGCGGGTGGACCGGGAACTCCAAGGGGATCCCGCCGCTGTCCCGGATGCCGTCACGGACCCGGGAGGCCAGCGCCACATGATGCCGGTTGCACGGCGTGAGGTCGTTGCCCGTCTGGGCGATACCGATGATCGGCCGTCCCGATTGCAGCTCCTCGCGCGAGATCCCGTAGTTCAGGTACCGCTCCGTGTAGAGGGCGGACATGACTGGGTCGTCGGGGTTGTCGAACCAACTGCTGCTGCGCAATCCGCTGTCGCTGCGCGACGTCACGATGTACCTCCAGGCCGGTCGCCCGCCGTGTTCCGATGCGAGGCGATGCGCGCTCGGTGCCGGGCAGTTCCGATCGATTCCCGGGCGCCGGAGCGTTCGGCCGCGCGGGCACCGGCCGGACATACGGGACGCTACCCGGATGCCGGATGCGGGCGGCGGCCGGCTCCGGAAACAGGGTCCGGGGCCGGCCGCCTCGCAGCCGTCACGTCACCGGGACGGCCCGCCGTCACGTCCGCGGGACGTCCCACGGTCGGGTCACCGGGACGTCCGACCGCTACTGCGCCTACTTCACCGGGAAGTCGTTGAACGACTGGGTGAGCTGCTGGATGGCGTAGTCGGCCGCGTCGTCCGCGGACTTGTCCTGCAGCACCATCATGCCCAGTGCTTGGCCCCACATCCCCTGCAACGCTGCGTGGCTGTAGGCCACCGAGATGTCCAGCCAGCCCGCGTGGGTCGGTCCGGTGAGCATCTTGGTGGCCGTGGCGATGTTGGGGTCGTCCGACTTGGCGAAGTAGTCGTCGGCCAGCACCTTGGTCTGCACCGGGTGCCAGCGGCCGTGCCCGCCCTTGAGGTACTTGAGGGTGTTCTCCGGCTTCACGAAGTACGTCAGGAAGTCGATGCCGCCCTGCTTGTTCGGGCTCTTGTCGAACACCACGGCGTTGTGGATCCGGGCCAGCGACGGCACCGGCCCGCTGCCGTCCGGCTTCTGCGGGAACGGCTGGGTGACGATGTTGCTCCACGTCTTCTGGTCGGTGTCCTTGACGGCGCCCGGGATCGACAGTGACCCGTTCGGGGTGAGGATGATGGTCTTGTTCGTGAACGCCGTGTTGTTGCCGGAGTCGTCCCAGTTGACCACGTCCTTGGGCGTCCAGCCACCGGTGTACAGCCCGGCCAGGAACGACAGCGCCTTGGCGATCTTGTCCTTGACCTTCTCGGCCTGCAGCTTTCCCTCGTCGTCCAAGACCAGCGCGTCGAATGCCAGCAGCGCCATCATGGTGTCGTAGTGGGTGTCGCCCGCCGACGTCGACATGGGCCAGCCGACCGCGAAGGCCTTCTTGCCGGTCTTGTTGCGATAGGCGCCCTGGGCGTCCTGGAAGTACTTCCAGAATCCGTCCCAGTCGTCCGGGATGGCGGACGGGTCAGAGCCGGCCGCCTCGAGCATGTCCTTCCAGTAGAACATCGGAACGGTGAACTGGTTGATCGGCACCGCGTAGGTTCCGACCTTGCCGGCCTTGGAGTTGAACAGCGACACGGCCTTCGTCGCGCCGTCGGTGAACTCCTGCGACTTCACCACGCTGGAGACGTCCGCCAGGTGCCCCTGGTAGGCGTACGTGGCGGTGTTGCCGTTCTCGGCCATCACCACGTCGGGTAGTACGCCAGCCGTGATGGCGCTCTGCTCCTTGGTCGGGATGTCCTTCGTGGAGTAGAACTGCAGGTCGACGGTGTAGCCGGAATCCTGCTCGAAGTCCTTCGCGACGGCCTGGACGGCCTTGTTCTCCGAGTCGTAGAAGCCGGAGTTCCACCAGACGGTGACCTTGCCCTTCTTGCCGCCGGAGGATCCGCTGCCGCCCGAGGCGGAGGATCCGCCGCCACCGGACGAGGATCCGCCACCCGAGGTACCGCTTCCGCCGCCAGACGAGCCGCAGGCGGCCAGCGCGGGCGCGAGAACGGCGCCGCCGAGCGCCACGCCGCTGTATCTCAGCAGCGAGCGTCT
>JBIQML010000550.1:0-3544 GCA_044463405.1 Nakamurella lactea
CCGCGCGGACGACGAGCGCAGCGACATCCTGCACGGAGACGAAGTTGACGGGGTTGGAGCCTCTGCCCAGCACCATCGCCGGCTTGCCCTTCGCGACCGCGCCGGCGATGAGGGGCAGCCAGGTCTCGACGTAGGCCGTGGGACGCAGAATCGTCCAGTCGGGGCCGGCCGCCCGCACTTCCTGCTCCGCCGCGTGCTTCGCCCGGTGCAGTTCGAGCGGATGGTCGGCACGTGCGTCATACACCGAGACCAGGACGAGGTGCTCCACGTCGGCTTGCATGGCGGCGCGGACGAGCGCTCGGTTGCCGAGGAAGTCGATCTCGCGCGGACCTGCACCGCGACCGCCGAGGAAGCCGTGGAATGCAGACACGACCGTGGTGCAGCCGACTGCGGCGCCTCTCAACGAGGCGTCGTCGCGCACGTCCCCCACCGCGACCTCGCCGTCGATGTCCATCGCGTGGGCCGCATCGCGGGTGAGCACCCTGACCTGCCGCGCCCCGGCCCGCAGCCCGGCGACGACCCGGCGTCCGAGCATCCCGGTCCCGCCGGCGACGAGGATCACGGCCGCTCGCCCGCCCGCAGTCGCGTCAGCACGGTATCTTGGTTGCCGCTGGCCGTCTCCACTGGTTCGAGGAAGAACCGCGCTGACACGACTCGGCCGCCCTCGACCGCGAAGACGATCACTCCGGCCATCCGGAGGGGTGATCCGTCGACCCGGGTCCCGCGCATCTCCAATTCCGTCCAGACCCGGCCACCGTCGAGGGCGTGATCGATGAGCTCCACGACGATGTCCGGGACCGACTCGAAGATCGTGCCCCAGTTGCGGCGTACCTGCTCCGTGCCCTGGAAGCTTCGTTGTGGGTGCGCCGGCGTCACGTTGGCGTACGCCGGTGAGAAGCAGTCCGCGAGCACAACGAGGTCGTGAGCGTTGGTCGCGGCGATCAGCCGCTCGACCACGGCCAGCGTGTTGCCGCGGTGTTCGTCCGCCATGGCTGCCTCGGTTGCTACAGTGCCCCCATATTGGATGCATGAGTATGGAACGGAATTGCCATGGACGTCAAGAGCAAACGTCGGTACGACTCCAGCCGCCGCCGCGAGCGGGCCCAGCGCACGCGTGGCACGATCCTCGACGTTGCTCGAGCCGAGCTCCTGGATAACGGATACGCCGCCACCACGGTGACGCGGATCGCCGGGTTGGCCGGCACGTCGGTAGAGACGATCTACAAGGGGTTCGGGGGCAAGGCCGGCCTGGTCCGAGCGCTCTGGAAGCAGGCGCTGGCCGGCCAGCAGGAGATACCCGCCGAACAGCGTTCCGATGCGCTGAGCTCGACGACGGACGACCCGGTCGCCGTCCTCAAGGGCTGGGGCCGGTTCGCCAGTGAGCTCTCGCCCCGAGGCGCTCCCATCGTGCTCCTCATGCGCGCGGCTGCGGCCACGGACCCGGAGATGGCTGGCCTCCTCGCCGAAGCGGAGGCCCAGCGCCGGCGACGAATGCGCCACAACGCACGACGCCTCCAACATCAGGGCTGGCTCCGGCCGGGCATCGGACTCAAGTTCGCGACCGACGTGCTGTGGACCTACAGCTCTGCAGAGCTGTACGACCTGCTCGTTGTTCGTTCCCGGTGGTCCGCCCGTCGGTACGGCGACTTCATCGGAGACTCAATGGTTGCGGCCCTGCTTTGATCCCGATCTTGCGGGTATCGCACTGCTCCCTCGGCGGCGGCGTGAGGTGTCCGGCAGTGCCGCTGGCCCTGGGCGGCGACCCCTCATGCGCGCCGATTGCCGACAGCGGTGGCCCGACATCGTTTCCGAGGGCACGATGGACGCGGCGCGAGCGGGCCCGGCGTCGGTGTGGGCGATTTCAGGTTGGGCATCCCGGCGCGCAACGTTGTTGACGCAGTGCTTGATGCTGGCTCTCGCGATGTTGCAGTCGCCGCACACTACCCTCAGGTCTTCGAGTATTGTTTTCGCGATGCGTTGCACCTCTACCTCGATATCGTCAGATCGCGCCTGATCCGAATCGATCTTGCAGACGGATTCCTCGGCGAATATCAAGGGATCCACGTCGGCAGTACCGTCTCGGAGATGCAGACCGTCATGCCTGATCTGTCCTGGGATGAGGACTGGGTGATTGCGGGACCGGATTACGCCCTAGCAGCGCAACTGGACATCGACGGCGTTGTGGGCGGCGTCGACGAGGTGCTCGACGAACGCATCCAATTGCTCTCCATGGAGATGAAGAACTGGGGATACGCCGAAGCGTGATCCTCGCGAGATGACCGTGGCGCGCCGTGCATTGGCATGACATCGGCTGGCACTAGACTCTGTCGGCGCAGTTGTCGCGTCGACGCCGGCACCCCAGCGAGCCACACCTATGCTCCCCGTTCAGAGTCCTGGAGCTCATCGATCAGGGCCAGTTCCTCGGCCCGGGACAGGCCGGCACGCCGCGCCCGGTCCAGGCCCTCGCGTTGCTCGTGCACCAGTGCCGCACGCAGCGTGTCGGCCAGCGGCCGGCGGCGCAGCCCCCAGTCCAGCGATCGCCGGTCGGACCGGGCGGCGAACCCGGCGTGGTCGGGTCCGGGCAGCCACAGCGGCAGCGAACGCGGCCCGCTCCACGGCGACACCTCGTGCCGGGTCAGCCACTCGTCGGACGCCGTCACCGGTGTCGCCGGTTCGAAGCCCGCCGACGCGGCGGCGTCGGCGGACAGCCGCAGCGCGTCGGCCAGATCCGTCCGCTGCCCCACCACGTTCACCGGGCCGCTGCGCCCGCCGAGCCCGGCGCCCAGCACGAACTCGGCCAGGTCCCGCACGTCGACGATCTGCACCGGGCGGGATCGGTCCTCCGGCAGCAGGATCGGCCCGCCGGCGGCCAGCGCCCACCGTCCGGGCCAGTACCCGGTCCGGTCCGAACCATCCCCGTCACCGCCGATCAGACCGGCCCGTGCGAGCACCGCCCTTCCCCCGGTCAGCTCCGCGGTGATCTGCTCGCAGGCCACCTTGGCGCCGCCGTAGTCCTCGACGTCCACGGTCTCCCCGGACACGGCGGGCAGCAGTTCGGCGGACTCCTCCGCCCCCGGGGTGTCGTGTCCCGCGTACACCGAGCACGACGAGATCAGCACCCAGGAACTCGCGCGCCCGGCGAGCGCCCGGGCGGCACGCTCGACCATGCCGGGTTGCCAGCTGATCTCCACCACGAGGTCCCACGTGCGGCCGGCGACGCGCCGGTAGGCGTCCGGTTCGCGGCGGTCCGCGCCGACGAACTCGGCGGCTGCCGGGGGCTTGTGCTGCGAACCCCGGGCCAGGCAGGTGACCTGGTGACCGGCCGCCAGGGCGCGCTCGGCCAGGGTGCGGCCGAACCAGGCCGTGCCCCCGAGGGTCAGGATGTCGGCCATCACACGGCGCCGTTGTCGTGGTTCGTCCGGATCTCCGCGTCCGGGCCTCGGCGCGTCGCGGCGACGGCCCGGCCCACGACGCCGTCGCTCACGCCGCAGTCGTCGACCGGCCCGGCCTCGGAACCTTCGCCCTCCTCCTGCAATGCCGAGCG
>JBIQML010000551.1:0-3542 GCA_044463405.1 Nakamurella lactea
CCCTGGTCCGCGCCGAGGCCCCGCACGAACAGCTCGCCGAGGCCGCGACATGGCTGGAGGCGACGCTCAGATAGACCCGCGCCTTGGTAGGGCAGCCGGGACACCGCCCCCGCTCATCGACTCACGCCGAGTCGGTGGGCGGGGGCGGTTTTGCGTACCCTGGGACGATGTGCGCGAGCTATGGCCTGGGCGGCGGGCCCTTCCCGGACGATGATCGCTGGCGGGGAATCGAGCCGCTGGACGAGCGGGTGCCGGCCGCCGCGGTGCTGGAGTGGATGGATCGGCAGCGGCACAACGCGAAGATCACCGGGCGCAACGCCCGCAACCTGAACCCGCTGATCATCGACGGGCCGGACGGCCGCGAGGTGCAGATGGCCTGGTGGTGGCTGCACGTCCGCGGGGCACCGGCGAAGTACTCCGCGTTCAATGCGACCGTCGAGAAGCTCGGCAGCTCGTGGCGGATGGGCATGGCTCGCCGCGCGCTGATCCCCGCGACCTGGTACATCGAGAAGGGCCGCACCTTCGGACTTGGTGGCGAGCCGTTCGGCATGGCGGCGATCACCACCCCGGCCCGGCAGGACGACGGCTCCGAGCTGCTGACCTACGCGCTCGTCACGCGGCCTGCAGTCGCCGCCGCGGCCGAGGTGCACCCTCGGATGCCGATGATCCTGCCGCGCGAGATGCACGACGACTGGCTCGACCCCGACCGCGCCGGGGATGCCGACCTCGTGGCTGCTGCGCTCGGGGCGTCGGAGGGGATCAGCCGCGAGGTCACGATCGCGCGCGCCACCGCTTGACCGTGGTCTCGCCGATCCCGATCCGCTCGGCTGCTGCACGCACTGACAGGCCGCGCGTCTGCTCAATCGCGTCGACCAACGACTCATACCCGGCAGTCCGCGCGATCCTATCCAGACGCGCACGCTTCGCCGCGACTGCCGCAGCGTTGGCGATCGGTGTGCTCCGTCGGCGCGCCTCGCGCACCATCGGCAGATCGTCCGTCGCCGCCCTGGCCGGAGCTGAGAGCGCCGCCCGCTCCCGCTGTTGGTCGGCAGTCGCGTGCAGGCCGGCGATGATGGACGGGTCATCTTCCATGGCGTCGCGTCGCTGCTCCGACAGGTCTTTGCGCATCGACGCCGCCATGAGCGGATACCCTGCCGGGAGCCGATGGTCTGCCCGGTACTCGGCCGCGGTCACCCCGTGGATGCGGGCCAGGTGCGGGCCGAGCGAGCGCATCCGATCGCCGCAATACAGACACTCGACCAGATCCGGGTCTCCCGCGCCGCGGCGCTTACGCTTGTCGATCACGCGTAGTTCCGGTCGTTGATGATGCGGTCCAGCATGGCGCGGGACAGGCCGGAAGCCGCCGAGAGCTGTGCGTAGGTCGCGCCCGCGTTCCGGGCGTCGCGGATCGCGCGGTCGCGATCGTCGTCATAGCCGATGGCGTCCAGGTACATCTCCACGGTGCCGTGCTCGTCGAGAGGGGTCGCCGGCCGGTCGGAGTGCACCTGGTCGAAGCGCCGGTAGACGTCACCGACCAGCGCGTGCATCTCGCTCGCGATTTCCTCCCAGGTGGCGCCGCGATCACGGGCGGCCGCGACCATCAGGTCCGCCAGCCGGTTCGTCTCGCGGAGTAGCTGTGCGAGACGCGGCAGGTTCTGTCGCTCGTCGATGTGATCGAGCGCGGCCCGGATGGACGCCACGGTGTCGCGGCGGGTCCGCTTGTACGAGTCCGAGTGCTGCATCGCAGCGGCGCCTTGCGGCGCCCAGTTCTGCTGGTCCTCGGCGGGATTGGTCAGGCTCATGATGTGGTCCTCTCTGTGGATCGTGGCCGTTCAGGCCATCGCGTCGTGCTCGCGGTTGTAGGCGCCGCAGGTGTAGCAGATGCCGCGGTTGTCGGACTCTCCGTGGTTGCAGCCGATCCGGCGGGTGCGCACGATCGGGGTGGCCTTGGCGAGTGCTTCGCGCAGGACCGGGAGTGCGCGGCGCTCCCAGCGGCCGGACATGTTCACGCCGGCTGCCTTGCACACGTCCCAGGCGTCGATGCCCAGCGCGGCGAGCTTCGTCTCGATCTCTGCGTATTCGATCTCGGCGTTGGTGGCCATGGTGTCCTCCTCGGTTCCTGTCCTGCTGATGTACCTAGTGTATGTCTACGGCTAGACATTGTCTAGGGCTAGACACGAGATTGCCGAGAATCACCCATCCGAGTGACGCCCGCACCTCACTGTCAGACCCCCGCCCTACCCTCGCCCCATGGTCCAGCGCCCCTACTACTCGGACGCCCAGGTCCTCGCATCCGAGCCCATCCTCGACATGCTCGCCGCCGTCGCGGAGGGCCGGATCACCCGCGACCTGAGCGGCCGCGCCATCATCGCGCCCTGTCTACTCGACGGGGAGGACATCACCATGAGCCTGCGCAGCCTCATGAGACACGACCTCGTGCACGTCCCGCTGCACTCGCCGGTGTCGCTCGAGCCCAGGGGCGAGCGGCTGCTGGCGATCTCCGAGGGCCGACCCGATCCGTGGCCGCCGGGTCAGTAGGGGACATCCCCGCAGGTCACACGTCACAGTGACGTAATGAGCGCGGGTGATCGGACCTTGGATTACGGCAGGAGTTCGGGGTGGGAGGGGGAGAGAGCGCGTCAGGCCGTAAGTCCGAGACGTCCGGCGACCGTGCTCATCGCCTCGCGGATCATGTCGGCATTTACGTGCTGGTAATTGCGGGTTGTAGCGATCTTCGTGTGGCCCATGATGGCCTTCACGATCTCCTCATCGATACCGGACTCGAGCAGCAACGTGGCCGTGGTATGCCGCGCCTCGTAGAGCGCCCAGCGCGTGGGCTTCGGATTCGGGTTGTCCGCCGTCGGTGGCGGCGCCGGGGCCTTGACGACGCTCGCGGCAATCTGGAGCGCGACCCAGGCCTTGCGATCCGCCTTCTCATCGCGAGGTGCGCCGTCATCGCGCGGCCAGACAAGGTCATGCGGTGACGCAGGCGCGGCCTCGCGCCACTGTTCCAGCGAGGTGTGCATCCACGGCACGATCGGGATGATGCGCTGCCCGCGGGCTGTCTTCGGCCTCACCAAGGCCATCGCGCCGGTCAGGTGCCGCACCTCGTATTCGCGAGGGATGCGGAACCTGCGGTCAGGGCAGCGCCCCGCCGTCTTGGTTCCGCAGGTTCCGCCGCATCCGTGGTCGTATGGCAGCGGTTGCAGCTGCCAGGAGATATCCATCAGATCTCGGTCGAGGTCGATCATCGGCCAGGTGAGACCCAGGCATTCGGCCGGCCGCATGCCCTGGAGTAGCGCAGCAACCCAGCGGGAAGCGTCGGGCACCTCCACGGCCTGAGCGAGGATCGCGAGCGCCTGCGATACCGGGATGGCGTCGCGGTCATTGACCGAGCGCGACGGGGCTTCCATGGCGAGAATGCGCGGCGGCACGGGATAGCCGTCGACCAAAGCGTCGTTCAGCATCTTGTGCAGCGTGCCGTACACGCGGTTCGCCGTGGACCCGCTACGGCCTGTCTTGTAGATTGCCGTGGCTACGGC